>JAJPKI010000370.1 GCA_021323835.1 Verrucomicrobiota bacterium
CGTTTTGGACGGACGATTGGAAAAGGAATTTACGCTCGACACCGCGTTGCGTCTCAAACCGCTGCTCGAAACAAACGGCTGGACAGTTTTTCTCACGCGCACAAACGATGTGGATTTTCCAAATACAAATCGCGTGACCTTCGCCGACGCGCATCATGCCGATTTGTTCATCAGCCTGCATTTCAACGCCACAGAAGACCACAACAAAAATGTCGGCGGCATTGAAACCTATTGCCACACGCCGGATGGGTTGCCACCTACAAAAACTCGTAATTTTCCTCCGCCACCTTTCAATGTCTGGCCAAATAATTCCTTCGACGCACAAAATTTACAGCTTGCTGTGAAATTACATAACGCATTAGTTCGTGCGACCGGCCTTGAAGATGGCGGCGTGTGCCGAGTGAGTTACCTGACTGTCGTGCGCGGACAGCATTGCCCGGCCGTGTTGATTGAAAACGGCTATCTCTCGAATCCGCACGACGCGAAACTGATTGAATCGCCAGAATTTCGCCAAAAACTTGCCGAAACGATTGCCAACGCGCTGAAATGAAACGCGCGAAACATATTTTGGCCACGGGCGGCGCGGGATTTATCGGCTCGCATTTAGTCGAACGATTGCTGAACGACGGAAAAAACATTGTCGTTATTGACGATTTTTCGACCGGCAGTTTCGACAATTTGCGCACAGTCAAAAAAAATCCGCGGCTGAAAATTGTTCGTTGCAAAATTTCAGAATGCAAAGAATTGCCGAAGCTCGCCGCAAACGCGGAATTTATTTTTCATTTGGCGGCGACGGTCGGCGTCGAGCTCGTTGTCAAATCCGCGCTGCACGTTTTGGAATCCAGTTTTCATGAAACAGAAATCCTTTTGCGCGCTGCCGTAAAAAATTCCACGCCGCTGCTGCTGACTTCAACCTCGGAAGTTTACGGCAAAAGCGCGAAATCAGAATTTTCAGAGGACGACGATTTGCTCATCGGCCCGCCGAACCATTCGCGATGGAGTTACGCCAGCGCAAAACTCACGGACGAATTTCTCGCGCTCGCGTGCGCGCGTGAAAAAAAATTGCCGGTCATCATCGCGCGACTGTTCAACACCATTGGCCCGCGCCAGACAGGACGCTATGGCATGGTGCTGCCGCGATTTATTTCCGCCGCGAAAAAGAATGCGCCGCTGAAAGTTTTCGGCGACGGCAAACAATCGCGTTGTTTTTGTCTCGTGACCGATGTCGTGGAATCGCTCGTGCGGTTACAGAATTGCAAAAATGCACGTGGCGAAATTTTTAACATTGGCGGCACGGAAGAAATTTCGATTTTGGATTTGGCCAAAGTCGTCGTGGAAACGCTTGGCTCAAAATCGAAGATTGAATTGATTCCTTACGACAAAGCTTACGCGCCGGGCTTTGACGACATGCGCCGCCGCAAACCGCTGGTGGAAAAACTGGAACGCTTCGTGAAATTCAAACCGCAGACGCCGCTGTGCGAAATCATCCGGCTGACGGCGAAATAAATTTTGCGTGGAGAAAATTAGAAACCAGCATCCTAATTAGTCATCGGTCTTTTCATACTCTGAAAGCAATCTGAGAAGTAGCCGTCTTTTGGCGTTTCCATTCCAGTGGACAATGGTGATACCAAGCCAAGCGCAACTGATGAAATAGCAAATCCATAAAACAGGAGACGCCATCGCCAATATTCCAAGCCGAGTTGCTGACAACTCATCAGTCACGTCCTGAAAGGCGAAGGAATAAACCCACCACAAGGCGAGCGTGTAAAAGACAATCGAAGCCCCGCTCGCTAAAATGGCAAACCAGCGGAGCTTGGGCCATCGCTGCTCAGATTTCCTCAACTGGGCAATCAATCGACGCTCTGGTTCGGATAATTCCATAATCAAACGTCAAATTTAATTCCTTCCCGCTTGAGCAAACTGCGTTTCCAATCCAATCCGCCGGAAAAGCCGCCGAGCTTTTTGTTCGCTGCCAAAATGCGATGGCATGGAACCAAAACCGGAATCGGATTCGCGCCGCAGGCGCCGCCGACAGCGCGAACGGCTTTCGGATTTTTAATCGCGGTCGCAACTTCCCCGTAGCTTTTCGTTTTGCCGGGAGAAATTTTCAGCATTTGTTTCCAGGCGGATTTTTGAAATTCTGTTTTGCCTGTCCAGTCGAGCGGCGGCAGTTTTGATTTTTTTCCGGCGAGAATTTTTTTTAATGCGGTTTCCGTCGTGCGATGCCACTTTTTGATTTTGGTAGGGACGCTTCGCCGAAGCGTCCACTGGTCGGCTCGGCGAGCCGACCCAACCGGAAAATTCAATTCAGCCAGACCTTTTTTGGAATAATGCGCGAGGAAAATTCCGTCGCGAGTGGGAATCGGAAGCTCAACGAGATTTCTTTTCATAAACATTTAATGAAGGTGGATGTAGGTCAAAATAATTCCAAGCAACAGCAGAAATAATCCGGCAGCCAGCGCGATGAAGCGGTTGCGAGCGACGCGTTTTTCGTAGCGCAACGGGCGCAATCCCTGCACGCCGCCGGCGGCGAGATAATTCACGAGGCGCGGATTGCTCGTGGTCGGACTGCGAAAATGATTGCGGATGCGGTTCCACAACGCGGGCAAATCGTATTTGCGCACGCCAAGCTCGTTGTAACGGTCAGCCGCAGCTTCTTCGGGCGATGGAACGGTCTTGGATTTAATTTCTTCGAAAACCGGCTCGCTCGATTTGGGCTTTGGCGCCGGTGGTTCAGATTTTCGGGAAACGGTCGCGCCGTGGGGAATGGCCGTGGAACGCAATTTTGGTTTTGTGGGAGTTTGTAACTGCGAATCAATTTTTTTGATTTCGGCCTCGAGCGAAGCAATTTGGTCGTTGAGGGCGCGCGCGCGTTCGGAAATCGGGTCAACTTGCTTCGATTTTTTTTTCGCGCCGGCCATACGACAAAAACCGTTAATGTTGGCGCATCAAAATTGCGATGAAAATTCCCAACGCCCCGAGAGCAATCAGCAAAAGCGGCCACGTCATCGCCAAACCGAATTTGCAAAGTTCGCCGAAGCTCATATTTGCAAATGGCGAGACAATTGGCTGCGGCGCGTTTTCCGGTTTCTCCAATTTTTGTCCGGCTTCACCGGCGAGCGCGGGCAATTTGAGCCGCGCGGAATTCCACTCCATCCGCGCGTTTTCAACAATCGTCAGTGCGCGCGTGAGTTCCATTTGAAAACTTTCCTTCGTCCACATTTCGTCGCGGACATTTTGGATTTTTTCCAGTGCATCGCGGAAATCAGCCATTGTTTTGGTCATTTGTTCGGAATCGCGTCGCGCGTTGAATTCTGCTTCTTCGAGCAAGCCAAGTCCGCGCGTGAGATTTTGAACCATTTCCGAGCGGCCGTTTTGAAATTCGAGCTGGCGACGGCGCAATTCTTCGAGCTGTGCGCGTTCGCGCTCCAAATCCTCCTGGGCGCGTTTCAGCTCGGCGAGTTTTTGCTGTGCCTCGACGACTTTGCGGTCCACTTCCTCGCGGGTGGGCGCGCGCAACGGGTCGGCGGACGTCGTCGCGGCGAACGGCGACGGCGTTTTGTGGGATTCAAAATCAGTGTCAATAAATTCGGTCGCGTCATATTCGGCAGCCATGTCACGACTCTAACGCCGTCACGAAAATGTGTAAAGCGGTTTGCGCTTGTAAATTTTATTTCCAGCGCGAACATTTTCGCATGATTGAACTCATCCAGTTTCCGTGGAGTCCGTTTTGCATCGTGCAACGGCGCATTTTGGAATTTTCCGGCGCGCCGTTCAAAATCACGAACATCCCGAATCAAGACCGCTCATTGGTTTGGAAATTGACGAAGCAACGTTATTACGGCGTGCCGATTTTGCGCGACGGGAAGGACGTGATTTTTGAAGTGGATGAAAATTCGCAGGTCATCGCGAAATATCTCGACAGTAAATTCAAGCTCGGCCTGTTTCCAAACCGCTGGTGCGACGTGCAATCCATTCTCTGGCGCGACATCGAAAATGAAATCGAAGGCTGCACATTCCGGCTCAACGACATTTATTGGAAGGAATTTGTTCCCGCGCGCGACCAATTGCAATTTTTGCGATTCAAGGAACGAAAATTCGGTCGCGGCTGCATTGACCAATGGCGCAAAGACCAAAAAACGTGGCTAAAAAAATTGGAAGCGGAACTGATGCCGTTTGAAATGATGCTGACGCACCTGCCGTTCATTCTGGAGCGGCATCCGCGCTTTGTGGATTTTGATTTGTTCGGGATGCTGGAAAATTTTCTCTACTCCGGCCATTACGAATTGCCTAAGGCGCACAAACAAATCCAGAAATGGCACGCGCGGATGAAGACGATTAAGCAAGGGAAAGTTTGATTTCGCCTTTTCTTTCAACGCGCAACAATTAATCTTGCCGCATGGCACATTTGCAAAAGGCGATTGACGAAGCCGTCGCGACGTTTCGCGATTTGACGAAATTGGAAGAGCCGCTCGCGCGCGCGGCGAAAATGGTTTTGACCTGCCTGACTTCCGGCAAAAAATTGCTCGTCTGCGGCAACGGCGGCAGCGCGTCGGACGCCACGCACTTCGCCACGGAATTTCTGTGCCGGTTCAAAGAAGACCGCCGTCCGTATCCGGCCATCTCGCTCACGGCCAACGGCGAATTCATGACCGCCGTCTGCAACGATTATCACGCGGACGAAATTTTTGCGCGGCAAGTTCAAGGACTCGGCGCGCAGGGCGACGTGCTGATTGCGTTTACGACCAGCGGCAAATCAAAAAATGTTTTGCGCGCGCTCGAAGAAGCCAAAAAGAAAAATATTGAGAGCATTTGCTTCCTTGGCCGCGACGGCGGGTTTACCAAAAGCGTCGCAACGATTGATTTGCTCGTGCAAGGTGCAAACACCGCTCGAATTCAGGAAGCGCAGAAACTGCTTTATCACGTCCTTTGTGAAATCGTTGACCAACAGTTGCCGAAGAAATGATTAGAAGTAATCGGGCTCTTCGCCGGTTTTCCATTTGATGTTGCATCCGATGCTTGGCTTCTGATTTGCGTTCGGCACTTCGCCTTTTAACACTGCATCCAACGCATTGCGCAAATCTTTTCCCGTCACCGGCAGCGCGTTACTCGGGCGGCTGTCGTCCAATTGACCGCGATAGACGAGCTGATGCTCGGTGTTGAACAAATAAAAATCCGGCGTGCACGCGGCGCGATATGCTTTGGCGACGGCTTGCGATTCATCGAACAAATACGGAAACGTGTAGCTGGCGGATTTCGCTTCGTCTTTCATTTTTGCCGGACTGTCGTCGGGATAATTTTCGATGTCGTTGGAATTAATCGCGACGATGCCGACGCCGCGCGATTGATATTCGCGTCCAATTTTCGCCAGCTCGGCGCGAATGTGCTTCACGAAGGGGCAATGGTTGCAAATGAACACCACAAGCACGGGCTTGCCACGAAAATCCGAAAG
>JAJPKI010000251.1 GCA_021323835.1 Verrucomicrobiota bacterium
CTCGAAGACATTTTGCTGCTGCTCGACGCCGACGTGCGCCGCGAAGTCCGCACACACATGGAAAAAAATCTCGGCATCCGCGTGCTCACCGGCAAAGCGCTGGAAAAAATTTCCGCCGACGCGAATTCCGTCAAAGGCAATTTCGGCGATGAAACGCTAACCGCCGATTTATTGCTCTGCGCCGTTGGCCGCAAACCCGTCACAGACGGATTGAAATTGGAAAATGCCGGATTGAAAACCAGCGAACGCGGTTTCATCGAAGCCGATGATTATTGCCGCACGAAGGTCGCGAACATTTTTGCCATCGGCGACGTGACCGGAAAAATCCAGCTTGCGCACTACGCGACGTCGCAGGGAATCGCCGCCGCCGAAAATGCGGTTCGCCCGAAATTGCACAAGCACGAGACAATTGTGCCGAACGTGATTTTCACATCGCCGGAAGTCGGCACGGCTGGTTTGGGCGAAGACGACGCGAAGAAACAAAATCGCGCCGTCAAAGTCGGCAAATTCCGTTTTAACGGCCTCGGCAAAGGAATTGCCACGGCGGAAACCATCGGCTTCGTCAAATGGATTGCTGATGCGAACACTGACCAATTGCTGGGCGCAGCCGCCGTTGGCGCACACGCGACGGATTTGATTGCCGAAGCCGCCGTTGCCATCCGCAACGAACTCACGGCACACGAATTGGGCCGCACGATTCACGCGCATCCGACGTTCGGCGAAATCTGGATGGAAGCTGCGCACGCCGTTCACGGCGAATGCATCCACGCGCCGCCAAAGCGGAAGTAGAATTGCCGCAAAAGAACGCAAGGAACACAAAGAAATTTTTGCGCTCTTTGTGTTCTTTCGTGGCTGAATCAGTTAATTTTCTGAAGACATGAGCGCTCTCGACCAGGTCCGCGGTAAAGCCGGCTTCATCATTGATATGGACGGCGTGATTTATCACGGCAACAAATTGATTGATGGCGTGACGAATTTCATCGCGTGGCTTGAAGCGCAGAAGAAAAAATATCTTTTTCTCACCAATAACAGCCAGCCGTCGCCGCGCGAATTGCAGCAAAAGATGGAACGGCTCGGCGTTCACATCGGCGAAGAACATTTTTACACCAGCGCGCTGGCCACGGCGGCATTTCTTAAAAGCCAGCAACCGAACGGCAGCGTCTTTGTCATCGGTGAAAGCGGATTGATCAACGCGCTTTACGACGCGGGCTTCACGATGAACGACATCAATCCCGATTACGTTGTCGTTGGCGAAGCGAAGGCTTACACTTACGATAAAATCACGCAAGCCGTCCGGCTTGTGCTCGGCGGCGCGAAACTCATCGGCACCAATCCCGACGTGACCGGCCCGACCGACCAGGGTTTGATTCCCGCCACCGGCGCGCTGATGGCGCCGATTGAATTGGCGACTGGCTCGCGCGCGTATTACGTGGGGAAACCAAATCCGCTCATCATGCGGCATGCGCTGAAGAAATTGGATTGCAAGCGCGAAGACGCGGTGATTGTCGGCGACCGGATGGACACGGACATCATCGCGGGAATTGAATCGGAAATTGAAACCGTGCTTGTGCTGACTGGCGTGACGGCGGAAACGGATTTGAAGCGGTTTGCCTATCGTCCCGGCCATGTCATTAAGAACGTTGGAGTGATTGCGGAAAATTAATTGGAGGAAGAATTGGTTTCAACTGAAGCGCGACGATAATTCACGCCCATTTCATCCAATCGCTTTGCATGGATTTGCAGACGCCGCATGAAATCATCGTAATTGCGCGATTCTTTTGACGACCACGTAGCTTCCGCCAGCGCGCACGCGCGCGGCCAAAACATATATTCGACGTGTTGAATCGAAGCGACATATTCCGTCCACAAATTGCATTGGCCGCCAAGGATGTGCGATTGAAATTCCGGCGCGAGCTTCGCGGGAATCGGTTCGAAGGCATACACTTTTTCCAACGGCATAAATCCGCCGATGGCGTGCGGCTCGGTCGCGTAATTCGTGGATTGATAATAATCGAGATAACAAAATTTCGTCGGCGACATCACGACATCATTGCCATTGGTCGCAGTTTTGACAGCGACGCTTTTCTCCTGCCAATCCATGACGGCAGCATTTGTAGTAAGTCCATCGCCAGCAATTTCGCCCCAGCCGATGAGCGTTTTGCCGTGCGCACTTACAAATTTTTCAATCTGTTTCGTGAACCAGCTTTGCAATTGATTTACGTTGGTCAATCCTTCGCGCTGCATGATGGCGAGACATTGCGGCGATTTTCCCCACGTCGCGGCTTTGACTTTCGCGTTCACTTCATCGCCGCCCACGTGAACATATTTTCCGGGAAATAATTGAAAAACTTCCGTCAGCACGTCGTCGAGAAATTGAAATGTCGCCGGATTGCTTGGGTCGAAAACGCCGGCGTTGACACCTGCTTTCACGTCGGTGGTGTAAGTGTTGGTGTCGCTGCCGAATTGCGGATACGCCGCGAGCGCCGCGACGGCATGACCGGGCATTTCAATTTCCGGAACAATTGTGATGTGGCGTTCCGCCGCATATTTCACGACTTCACGAATCTCATCCTGCGTATAAAACCCGCCGTAACGTTTTTGCGAATTAAATTTGGAATCCGAAACATTTGCCCAATCGGGATGAGCATTGCCCGAATCATCTACTTCGCCGCGCGGCCCCTTCAATTTGCTGGCCGTTCGCCATGCGCCAACTTCCGTCAGCTTTGGATATTTTTTGATTTCAATGCGCCAGCCCTGGTCGTCGGTCAAATGCCAGTGCAGCACATTCAATTTGTGCAGCGCCATTTCATCCAGAATGCGTTCCACTTCGGCCTTGTCGTAGAAATGGCGGCTGACATCGAGCATCAATCCGCGCCATTTGAATCGCGGCCGGTCTTCGATTTGGACGCATGGAATTTGCCAATCCACATTTGTGACGACGTTCGTAGAAAAAATTTCCGGCGGCAGCAATTGCAGCAATGTTTGCGCGCCGTAAAACAATCCAGCTGGCGTCGGCGCCTGAATGGTGACGAATTGCTGCGTAACAGAAAGTTCATAACCTTCGTCGCCAAGTTTGGCTGATAAATTACTGTCCAGCAAAAAATCAATTTCGCTTTTGCCGGGCAGCGTGGAAATCGGCGATGCGAGTAATTTGAATCCGGTGGATTGCCGAAGTTTTGCCGCGAGAAATTGCGCTTCGGCTTCTCCACCAACAAAGGCAATTTTTGTTTCCGAAGTTAAATGAAACTCGCCGGAACGAATTTCAATCTTTTGCGGTTGTGGAATGACAGTAACTTCATTTGTCGCAGCAAAAATTGCCGGCACAACTGCAACGAAAATCGTGGCAAGAATTTTTTTCATCGTCCCAGCCAGCCGCCGTCAATGTTTATGACTGCGCCGTTAAGATAATCTGAATCCTGCGAAGCGAGAAAAACGCAGCCGCCCGCGATGTCTTCCGGCCTGCCCCAACGGCCTTCAGGAATGCGGTCGAGAATCGCTTTGTTGCGGTTCGCGTCTTCGCGCAAGGCCTTTGTATTTTCCGTGGCGATGTAACCGGGCGCGATGGCATTGATGTTGATGCGTTCTTTCGCCCATTCGTTTGAGAGCGATTTAGTAATTCCAGCAATTCCATGTTTGCTCGCGGCATAAGCCGGAACCGTGATGCCGCCTTGAAATGAAAGCAGCGACGCGATGTTCACAATTTTTAAACGTGATTCTGCCGGAGATTTTTCGCGTCCGCCGGTGAGCCACCATTTCGCGACCGCTTGACACAAGAAAAATGGCGACGACAAATTGATTTGCAGGACTTCGTTCCAATCCTTTTCCGAAAAATCAACCGCAGGCGCGCGGCGGATAATTCCAGCGTTGTTCACAAGCGCATCAATGCGTCCAGTTTTTTGCAAAATTTGCGAAATCAAATCCGCCGCTTCCTTTTGCGTGCCTTTGCTCAAGTCGGCGTTCATGCCAACAAATTCGCCGCCAGATTTTTTGACGGCACTTTCCGTTTCCGCCAAATCGCTGCGCGCCACGCCAACGACTCGTGCGCCTTCGCGCGCGAATGCAACGCAAATGGCCTGGCCAATTCCACGGCTCGCGCCGGTGACAATCGCAACTTTATTTTTGAAACGCATAAAATATCTGCAATTCTGGTGGGGCGAGACTCTGTCGAACCCTGACTGAAAATTAGAGCTCGAGAGGACTCTCGCCCACCATAATTTTATTTTAAATCCAACGGCTTCACCGCATCCATGTCGTCGAATACCTGATTTTCACCGGCCATGCCCCAGATAAATTTGTAATTGCCACTGCCGACGCCAAAGTGCATAGACCAATTTGGCGAGAGCGCAACGTCTTCGTTGTGAAGGAACAGATGGCGCGTCGCCTGCGGTTCGCCCATGAAATGCGTGAGCACTTGCGCGCCGAGGTCGAAATAAAAATAAATCTCCGTGCGCCGCCAGTGCGTGTGCGGCGGAAACGAATTCCAGACGTTCCCCGGCTCAAGCGCGGTCAAGCCCATCACCAATTGGCAGCTTTGGATGCCGCCTTGATGGATGAACTTGTAAATCGTTCGCTTGTTTGCCGTTTCCATCGCGCCAAGATTTACCGGCGCGGCATCGGCGGATTTCATCATCGCCGCCGGATGCGCGAAATGCGCGGGACAGCTTAAAAAATAAAATTTCGCAGGGTCTTTCGCGTCCACACTTTCAAACGTGACGACCTTCGAACCCATCGGAACATAAACGCAATCAAGCCGGTCGAGCGCGAAAGTTTTTCCATCCGCAGTCACTTTCCCCGCGCCGCCGATATTGATGGCGCCGAGTTCGCGGCGTTCGAGAAAAAAGGCGCGGCCAGTCTCTTTGTGCTTGGGCAGTTCAACCGCTCTTGCCGCCGGCATGATTCCGCCAACAACCAACCGGTCTAAATCCGTGAATTGGCCGCGGAGTTCGCCCGGCGCGAAGAGATTTGAAATGAGAAAGGTGTCGCGAAGTTCCTGTGTGTTCATGCGCACCATGTCCTGCGCGCGCGGCATCCGGCGGATGGAATTTTCAAGCATGACATGAAGTTTAGTAAGTCGAGCGACAAGTGTCGAGAGTCGAGGGCGCGGACAATTTTTCTCGACTTTCGGCTTTCGGCTTTCGACCATTTCAGGCATGAAATCCATTTTCTCGCGATTCAATTTCGTCGCCGCCGCAATTCTTTTTCTTGCCGCCAATTTTCAATTGCGCGCACAGACCAATTCATCGGACATAACTCCGCAATCCGCTCTCACAGTAATGCAGCGCGCCGCGGATTGGGAACTGGCGCATTTGGACAACAATAAACGTTC
>JAJPKI010000236.1 GCA_021323835.1 Verrucomicrobiota bacterium
CCGAACCGGTCGAACTTGTAGAACCGTTTGGTCCAGCCGGAATCGTAACGGAGTTGACAGTTTGAGTTACGCCAGTCGTGTTGACTTGCAATGTGAACGTGCCATGGAAGCCATACAAATGTAATGAGCTCGGGTCGTCGAAGTCCGCCGTCACCGACAGGCTCGCGGCAAATCCGCTCGATGAAATCACCAGCGCGCCGGTCGCAACCGCGAGCGTTTGCGTCGTTCCACTGATGGTGATTGTCATTTCTGCGCCAACGCTGACGGCCAATCCAGAACCACTGATGGAAAGATAAAGTCCGAGCGCCGAATTATGCGGCGTCACGCCTTGCGGGTCGGCTATCAAGGCGAAGCCGGTTGTGGACGTTCCAAAAGTTAATGTTCCCACCGCGAAAATTTGAACATAATTTCCTGCCGTCGAACTGCCACCGGCCCCAGCCGTCAGCACCACCGTTGAGCCATCGAATGTTATGGAATTGTTATTGATGTCTTTCGGATTTTGCGACGTGCCGGTCGTATTGACTTCCAACAAAAACGAACCGGTGAAATTAAATCCATTTCCACTCAGCGGATTTCCGCCGCCCAAAGTTAAAACCAGTGCGCCGTAAACTTTGGAAGACGATGTTCCAGCACTGGTCAAATAGCTGAGCGATAAAACTCCGCTCGCTTGCATTGTGAGCAATGTGCTGCCGCCAACCGTCGCCGTTAACGTGCCGCCCAATGTGATGAGCGCCGTAGTGACATCATCTGCATTTCCGAAATCCGAGTGAGTAATCGTCGTTGAAAAAGCGCCATTGATGACAAAGCCCGTGCCACCCACGCTCAATGACAACGTGCCGCTCGCGATGATTGCCACGGAATGAGCCGTCAATGTAACTGGCGTTGTTCCATCCGGAGCTTTCAGTGAAACGCCGCCAATTTGAGTAACGTCGCTGCCGGTAGAATTGAATCCAATCTCCGCGTTAATTTGTAAAGTGATTCCATTGCCGTAATTGGTGCTTGAACCTGTGCTGCCGCTGTAGCTCACGCCGAGAAGCGCGACGACGCCCGCCGATGAAATTTGGAATCCGCCCGTGACTGTTGCCGCGCTGCCGCCAACCTGGCCCGTCACGTCAACCGCCAGTTGAACAAGCACGCCACTCGGACTATCGCTCAATTGAAAATAGAAGAAGCCAGTTAAGTTGAGAGCACTACCACCAGTGCCAAGCGTCAAATTGCCGTCGCCAGTAATCACAACATACGGACCAGTCGCACCGGTGCTCCCGAACGTTCCGTCATTTTGCATCAAACCAAGTGGCGGACCTCGCGGAATTGTCAGCGACGTCAATGTCACCGCCGGACTTGAACCCGGGACCGTAACGGGCGGCAACGTATTCGGAATATTGTAAGTCACGTCCGTGCCAGTTGTGTTCAATACGAGCAGGAAATGCGCGTCCAAATTCACGTCCGGGATATTTTGCGCGCTCAAAGCCAAATTCAATTCCGCCGCGACGCCCAAATCATTGATGATAAACAATCCGTTGCCGCTCAAAGTCAGGAACGGCGAGCCGGAAGACCCGACGGTCATGGAATTAATGTCGGCAAACATCGTCAAACCACTTGAATCAATCTTCAAATCCAAATCGGCTTGCATCGCCAAAATGGTGTGACCGCCGGCTTTGTAATCCAGCGTCGCAAAAGTTCCCGGCGAAGTGCCGCCAATCGTCACTTCAAACATGTGCGTGTCAGTAATATCAAATTCCGTCGCGTCAGCAGTCACGTGTGGATGCAGCGGGTCGGGCAAATAAACTGTTTGCGGTGAATTCGTCGTGTTCAACACAAACGTCGCCGCGCCGTCCACGTGCAGGCCAACACTTTCAAGTTTTGCAAATCCGCTGCCGGTTTGAATTTTCAACGCGCCGTAAATTGCCAAATTATTTACACCGCCGGAATAATCCACGACCAATTCACCAGTCGCCGTCGCCAAATCGCCGAGGTCGCTGATATTCAAATCGCCACTCAAATCAATTTTCGCAAATGTGCTCGTGACGGTCAGCGTCACCGAGCCGGAAATCGTCGCCGTCAATGTTCCAAACGCCGAGAACGAAGCGAAGCCGTCAATGCTGATGTAAAATCCGGCAGGAACTGTCGGCTGTGTGAATGTCGTCGCCGTATAAGTGTGCGTCGAACCGTCAGACGTTGTGATGGTCTGCGTCGAAGTCGTCGGTGTCGCCGCAGTCGGCGTAATTGGATTTCCACTCGCATCCGTAAATCCAAACGTCAGCGCGCCGCCAAATGATTCAACCGGCGTGTTCGCGGGTTCATCCACGAGGAACATTGCGGTGACGGTCGGAGCCGACGGAATCGTGGCGTCAATGTTGAGATAGACGTAAGCATTGAAACTGACGGAAGCGCCGAACGTCGCCGTGCCGGTCACAAAAATTTTCGCATTGCTGGTGTGCGCCGGGTCAATTTGAATCGCAATGTTTCCGGTGATAGAAAATGCGTTGCTCGTTGCATAAGCGTCATAAAGCGTCACGCCCGCTTCAATGACGAACGGCTGGTTGTAAGCCGCCGTCAAATTCGTGCCGCCGCCGCTCGCCGTATATTGCGTCACCGTTTGGTCGCGCAATTGATTTTGCCATTGAGCAATTGTAATGCTCGCGGGCGAAAGATTGAGCGTGCGTAAATCACTCGGCTGGCCGGGCGTTGGAATCGTGTAATCAAAAATGACGCCGCCACTGAACCCGCCGATGGCGATGCCGGTGTCGGGGTCAAGGATGAGCGGAAATTGCGCGCTCAAATAAACAGTCAACGGTCCGAGCGAAGAAAATCCGATGTAAATCTGCACGCCGCCAACACCGGGAATTGTTGCGCCGCCCGCAACACCGACATACATAATTGAATTAACAACTGTCGTGTCGGGATTTGATGTCACCGTTGTTTCCGTCACGTTACCATGAGAATCGGTCGTCAATTGCGTGACCACGCCGTTGGTGACGATTTGGTTTTCAGCGTTGAAGCTGACGATGCCCAAAACAAAACTCGCGTTGACCGACATTCCAAATAACGTGCCGCTGACGCTGCCGCCGACGCTGCCGATGCTGACAATCGGAAATTCTCCCGCTTCCAGTTTCGCCGTGTCAATCACCGCGTCGGTAATCGAACCGCTGACCGTCACGCCACCGGGCAAACCGGAAATTGAAGTGATGCTGGCCGAGAGCGTTAATTGAAATTGGTCGGGATGCGCCGCGAAGTCATTCCATTTGACTTCGAATTTTTGAATTTGGAATCCGAGCCACGCCGGCAGATTCAATTGTCCCGGCGTCACTGTGATGGAAACGCTGAAACCAGTGTCTTCGCGCAAATGCACGCTGCTGCCAAATTTAACCAGCGAGAAATTCGTTGCCGTGCCGGTCGCGCTCAAGACCGAGCCGACATTCAACGTGGCCGTCGCCGTGCCGACGGACAAATAAGCGCCGCCGTCCGCAGGATTGGTGGTGATGCTGATGTTCGTCGCACTAAATGAAACAAACGTGCTGAATTGCAGGTTCAATGTTCCCGCAGTCACCGCCACGTGGCCGATATTCACAGGGTCGAGCGCGATGGTGATGGACAAATTCGTTGCCGACGATGAGAACAAGCTGCCGACGTTCAATGAGGCGCTGGCCGCGCTCAATGTCAGCGAACCATTTGCCGCCACGCTGCCGCCAAAGGTCACACCAAAATCCGTCAGCGTCACCGATGGATTCGTAATTGTCAGAATCGAGCCGAGGCTAATCGTGCCAGTGTAAGAAATCGTCACGCTGTCGAAATGGAAACCGTCTTTGTAAATCGTCAAATTAGTGACGTTGCCCGTGATGTCTTTTGCGCCGAATTTGAAATCCAAAGTCGCATCACCAATCGAAACCAATTGTTGATGCGGGTCGGAATCGGACGGGTCGTAAGTGACATGAACGTCAGTCGCGTCCGCCGTGAACACGGAACCGATGGCCAGATGGAATTTTTCCAGCGTGATGTCGAATGCGCCCGTTGTTAAATCAAATGTGCCTTTGAAACCTAATCCATCGCCGCCTTGCGTCGCCGAAACGCTGCCGGTAAATGTCGTGCTGTCAGGGAACAAACTCGCCGATGCGACAGTCACCGTCAAAATCGGGTCGTGAACGCCGTTGCCATCAGTGACGCCGGTCACGTCACCATTCGACAAATTGATTTGAAGATTTGAAATCGCGACCGTCAGCGAGTCAGCTTCCAAGACCGAACCGATGTGCAAACTGTCAATCGTCATCGAAGCGTTGCTGATAGTCAGCGCGGACGACGTGATGGTCAGCGATATGAACCCAGTGGCCGTGAAAGTCGGATGGGCTTCCGAGCCGACGATGAAACTCAAATCTTCCGCGCCGTCAAATGCCGTGTGACCGACGTTAATGTCAATTTCAGTTGCAGTTTGTGTGAAGCTGAATCCGCCGCTGATGTGAATCAAATCCGTCACCCCCAAATCCAAACTTCCCGCGACGCGAATCAACGAACCGGTGAAATCCAAATCCATGGACGAACTCGGTCCGGTTTGAACCGTCAATCCCGTGCCGGCAACAAATGAACTGTCGAAATCCACGACGTTGCTGCCGTCGTTACTGCCGTTGACTTGCACATCAAGGTCGCCCGCGCCGACCGTGATGTCGCTCGGCAATCCTTTGCCGGACAGCGATGTCGCATTGGCAATTACACCGTAATAAATTTTGTTATCGGTGCCCGTGAATAGTGCCACCGCCAAATTGGCGTGGTCTAATTCCACGCCCACCGCATTTGAATTCGTCGAAGGTCCGTTGATGCCCGCAAAGATGGTCACGTCCGATGCGCCAAACGTTAATTCAGAAACTGTCTTAGTCGTCGTGTTTGTGCCATCAGTCAACGTCACTGTCGTGCTCGGCTGCGATTGAATTGCAAAACTGCCATGGATGTAAACAAACCCGTGCAAATCCAATTCAATCGTGCCACTCGCCTGGAAGAATTGATTCGTGAAATCCAAATCAACCGATGAACTTGTGCCAGTTGCAACGGTTAAACCCGTGCCCGGCGTAAATGAGCTGTCGAAATCCACGACGTTATTGCCGTCGTTGCTGGTGTTGACTTGCACGTTCAAATCCGTCGCGCTCATTTGGAATCCGGTTGGCAATCCAACTGGATGCAATGTGCCGACGGTTGTTTGCAATCCGTAATAAACCGTCCCGTCAGTTCCCGCAAACAACGCCAGTGCAAATCCGGCGTTGTCCAACTCGACGCCAACTGCATCGGAATTGCTCGAAGGACCGTTCATTCCCGCAAAAATGGTCACGTCCGATGCGCCAATCGTTAATTCGGTAACCGACTTAGTCGTCGTAGTCGAGCCGTCTGTCAAAGTGACGGACGTGGTGTTCTGGGATTGAATCGCCATGCTGCCGTGAATGTAAACAAAGCCGTCGAAACTCAAATCAATCGTGCCGCTCGCCTGCAGGAACTGGCTGGTATAATCCAAATCCACCGTGCCGCTGCCAGTCGAAACGGCCAAACCGGTTCCCGGCGTAAACGAGCTGTCGAAGTTCACGACGTTGTTGCCGTCGGTGCTTCCGTTGACATCAAACTGAAGGTCGGTCGAGGTCAGGTGGAAACCATTCGGCAAACCGACGGGCGCAAATGAACCCGCCGTCGCATAGATGCCGTAGTAAGTTTTGCCGTCAGTCGAGCTCATCAAAGCGAGCGCCAAATTGGCGCCAGTCAGTTCTACGCCAATTGCATCCGAGTTGGATGCCGGTCCATTCAATCCGGCGAACACCGTTGCGTTATGGATGCCGAGCGTCAGAACTGAAACCGACTTGGTCGTCGTATTCGTGCCGTCGGTCAGGTTGACGGTCGTGTTGCTCGTGGCATTGTAAGTCAAGTTCGCACTGTCAGCAGAAATTTGGACGAAGGACGAAAAATTGATATTGATGGAATTGAGCGTCAGGGAAAATGTCTTGGTTGCGATGTTGTAGGTGCCGGTGATGCCACCAGTCGTGCCAGTCACCGAGCCAAAATTCATGTCGGCGGACGTCGCCGTAATTGTGACCGTTCCCGCCGTCACCGCCCCGCCCGAAATGGTCAGGTTGGCGAAGCTCAATTGGATGCCATGCACGGACAAAACTCCACCAAGATTTGCATCGCCTAAATTGATTGGCGATGGCGTCGTGCCTGTCGCGATTGCGTTCAAGTCATCAGTGATGCTTTGGAGCAAATCCAGTGGGTTGGTGTGCGAAATCGGCGAAACTGACGAAGGCAAAGAACCAGCATTTGAGCTTTGTGAGGAACTCGAATTTGAAGAAATCGTTGTATTTACAGGACTTTGTGAGATAGCCACATTTGCGGGCGGACCGTTTGCAGTCGTCAACGACGCGGTCATTCGTTGCGTCATTGGATTTGAAACAGCTGTGGCGGATGTCGCCGAAAGGGTCGAATGAGTCGAAATTTGAGCCGAAGAAGCGACCGAAATCGCCGTCGTTTTTGCCTCGGATTTTACCTGCGTTGCGGCGTCGGAATTTTGCACCGGCGCACTCTGATTTTGGTCATCGGAATGGGTCGTCGAAACGGTTTCCCCTGACTGCACCGGCTGGGCTGAAACGCCATCTAAAATTCCTTCGACTTTATTATAAGCAAGCGACCCCTGAATTTGATCTTGCGTCGGAATATAGTGAATCTGAGATTCACATGTAACGCCTGCGACCGTGACGGCAGCACCAACATTCGCTGTGACTGCTGAAATTAAAATGGGGTTGGCAGACAAAAGAACCCGCGGTTCCAACGCCTCTAACTCAAAGTTATTTCTCGGTTGCCTGTTCAAAATTCCTGCCTTCCAAGATGCAGGGATGCTTTTATCTTATATTCAGCCACTTGTGTCAACGAATTTTCCGAAAATTTTTGAAATATAACTTTTTCAAATGGTGTCTCCACCTGTAAATGACAATGCTTCATCCAGCCAAACATCCGACCGCAAAATGCTTTTACGTTGCTTAAATGCCAATGATTGCGCGTGTCTTTGTGCTGAATTGATGGCTGAAGTCGCAATTTTTGCCTTCGCCGGAACATTTCGTCGCCACGCTTCAATTAAAACTTTCCGCATCGGTTTTGATAAGAATTTTCCTAATAATTCGTCTTCCGCACTGACAAATCCTTGCGCACTTCCGGCATCACCTTGACGGGCGGCACGGCCAAAAAGCTGCCGGTCCACCCTGCCCGATTCGTGCCGTTCTGACGCTATCACGTGTAGCCCGCCAAGCTCCGCGACGCCGCTGCCAAGCTTGATGTCCGTGCCGCGACCGGCCATGTTCGTGGCAATCGTAATGCGTCCTCGTTCGCCTGCGAGCGCGATAGTTTCCGCCTCTTCCGCCAATCGCGTTGCATTCAAAATTTTCGCTTCCAATCCGCGTTGCTCCAGCCATTGACCAAGCCGTTCGCTCGCCAGCACGCTGCGTGTTCCAACCAGAATCGGACGGCCAGTCGCGTGAACTTTTTCAATCTCGGTGATGATTGCCTGCCACTTGCTTTTTTCATCGAGAAAGAATTGGTCGGGCAATTGTTGCCGGATGCACGGCTTGTTCGGCGGGATTGAAACCATTGCCAGACCATAAACCTGCCAAAGCTCATCCGCCGCTTCGCGCGCCGTGCCAGTCATGCCGGACAATTTATGAAAGCATTTGAAAAATCGCTGGAAGCTCAGCCGCGCAATTGTTTCGGTTGGGTCGGAAATCGGCAAATTTTCCTTCGCCTCGACTGCCTGGTGCATTCCTTCACGCCACGAGCGTTGCGGCATGGGGCGACCGGTAAATTCGTCGACAATGACAATTTTATCGCCCTCGACGATGTATTGCTGGTCGCGATGAAAAAATTCCCGCGCCACAAGCGCTTGAATCACCAATTCCAGCCGCCGGTCATGGCCGCGCCACATTCCCGGCAAATGCGCCGCCTGCTCCACCATTTTTTGCAAACCGGCTTTGGTCAGTTCGATTTCCTTGTAACGCGGATTCGTGCGGTAGTCCGTTTCCGGTTTCAAAATCCCAATCATTTCCTGCGCCAGTCGCGCCGCTTCGCACAATGACTCATTTTTGTGACTCGCGGAAATAATCAACGGCGTCACGGCTTCATCAATCAGCACACTGTCCGCTTCGTCCACAATCGCCGTGTGTAAACCGCGCAAAACCATTCCGTCCTGAATCGTCAAATCCGGCGCGAGCATCCGGCGAATCAGCCGACGCGTCGGATTTTGCATTTTGCCCAAATGCAAACGGTCGCGCAGAAAATCGGCGAGCAATTCCTTGCTGGTAACGTAAGTAACATCGCAGCCGTAATTTTTAATCCGTTCGGGCGGTCCCATCCAAAATGCAACAAAGCCGACGCGCACGCCGCAAAAATGGTAAAGCGGCTCCAGCCATTCCGCGTCGCGCTGAACCAGATAATCATTCACGGTCACGACGTGACACGGATGTTTCGTCCAGCCGGCGAGAACTGCGGCAAGTCCGGCCGTCAAAGTTTTTCCTTCGCCCGTCGCCATTTCGGCGAGGTAACCGCGATGCAACGCCAGCGCGCCCATTAATTGAACTGGAAATGGACGCAAACCCAATTTTCTGTCCGCTGCTTCGCGAATCGCCGCGAGCGCAGGTAAAACATTTTGTTCGGCGCGCGTTCCGCCGCGACGAATTTCAGCGCGAAAATCCAGAAGCCGCTTTTGCAGAACCGCATCGGACATTTCTTTCCATTCGCGTTCCTGCGCGACAATTTTCTCCGCGTCGGCCTTCAGCGATTCCAAAACTTTCGCGCGCCGCTGATATTTGCCGACGAAACCGTTGACAAGGGCGTCCAAACCGGCGAGCGGGCGCGACGGCACACGGTAATCGCTGCGGCGGTAATCATGCGTGGGGGTCGCGAGCGTCATTTTAAGTTAATGGTCAACAGCTTAACTCGAAATCGCCAACCGAAAAAGAAATTACTGCTTCAAGTTCAATTCGCGTAAAAGTTTTTTCCCTGTGAACTCTGTGCCCTCTGCCGGTGAAATCTAATGCGGCAATGGGTGCGCGCCTTTTTCTTCCACGTAACGCACTTCGGGATGACGGCGGCGGCCAATGATTAAAATCGCAAAACCAATCCACGACGTCGCCGTCATCACCGCGGCAATCGGCAGCATCGTGTGCGAAGCGAACAGGCCGACGCCCGCCGACGCCAGGCTGGAAATGCCGATTTGCAAAAATCCGAGCATCGCCGACGCGCTGCCGATGTTGCGCTCGAACGGCACCAGCGCCAGCGCCGCCGCATTCGGATACGCCAGCCCCAGACTCGACAACGCGATGAACAGCAACACCAGCGTCGCGGGCAATCCAATCCAGCCGCACGCCGTGCAAATCAAAAGCAACGTCACCGTCGGACATTCGATGAGCAGCGTCGCGCGAAAAATCTGTTCACTGGAAAATTTTTTCAACAACAACACGTTGCATTGGTTGCTGCCGATGAAACCCACGGCCAGTCCGGCAAAGATGATTCCAAATTGCTTCGTGCTCACCTGAAACACGTCCATGAAAATAATCGGCGCGCTCGACACATACGCCAGCAGGCCTGAAAACGCGAACGCGCCCGCCACCGAATACGTGATGAACTGCGGCTCCTTGAGCACTTCAAAATAATTTTTCACAATCGGCCACGGATGCAGCGACACGGCGCGGTCGGCTTCATAACCTTGCGGCAAAAACCACGCGGCAATCAGCAGCATGGCCAGCGCGAACGCCGACAGCGTCACGAACACCCATTGCCAGCCAAAGTGCAGCGTCACAAAAACGCCGATGCTCGGGGCCAGCAACGGCGACGCGCTGATGACCAGAATCAGCAGCGAAATGATGCGGGCGGTTTCGTGCGCGGGAAAAAAATCCCGCACCATCGCCATCGCCGCCACCTGCGCCGCGCAACCGCCCAGCGCCTGCACAAAACGCATCGCCACAAATCCGTCCAATGTGCGTGAGCACAGGCACAGCACCGAACCGGCGACGAATAAAATCAGTCCCGCATACAACGGCAGCTTTCGCCCGAACCTGTCGAGCAACGGTCCGTAAAATAATTGTCCCCCCGCCATGCCGATGAAATAACTTGCGACCGACAACGGCAATTTCCCCGCGACCGTGTGCAATGAATTGGCGATTTGCGGAAACGCCGGCAGATACATATCTATCGCGAACGGCGTGATAGTGGACAGCGCGCCTAAAATCAGGATGATAAAAAAACGATTATGCGACTGGGACATATTTTAACGCGCCCGAACGATGCCATTTTTCCGAATTGCTTCAAGCAAAGAACTTTGGCCATCATCACGGCAGACATTAAATGCTGGACAAAGTTTACGAAGTTGCGATTTGCTGAAAGGTGGAGCAATATCGACAAATTAAATGTTCAGAATCACCTTAAAAAACTATCGCTGCTTTTCTGAATCTGCACCCGCAACCATTGATTTGGATGCTGGCTTTACTGCATTGATTGGAACAAACAATTCCGGCAAGTCTTCATATTTGAGATTCTTCCATGAATTTCGCGGCGTCTTTCACAATCTTCTGAATGCTGGCAATTATTCTTATAATAACTATTTTAATTGTGGCCTCGCACACGTTGAAGATTGGATTGAAATTTTTAACAATAGTAACGACCACGACATTACTATTGAAATTACCAACATGAACAGCAAGGAAGGTGAAATATCGCGCATTCATCTTGTTCTTAAACGAAACTTTCAAAATAGGATAGGCATATCTATTTGGCTAAATACAGGTTCAAATCAATTTGCGACAGTCACAAATTCCAGCGGTGGCACGCAGCACATGATTAATAACATTCCGCGGTGGATTAACGGCACAGCTGCTCCATTTATTGAATTGTCGCAAATTTTAAGTGAATGTCTTTATGTTGGCCCTTTTCGAAATGCAATTAGCGAAGGCTCAGGGGGGTATTATGATATTTCAATCGGAACATCATTTATTTCAAATTGGGACGGCTGGAAAACAGGAGCTTCTCGCCAACAGAACTTGGCAGCCCAACAAGTTGCTGATGACATCGCTCATATTTTTGACTTTAATCATTTTGAAATAAACGCTTCACCTGACAAGAAGGCGCTTCAAGTAATTATTAATCGAAAACCTCATCGTTTGCGCGAGCTAGGTGCTGGATTGGCGCAATTCATAATTGTATTCGGGAATGTTGCGAACAAGAAACCGACCCTGCTTTTGCTTGATGAACCGGAATTAAATCTTCATCCAAGCTTACAAATCGATTTCCTAACCAGCTTAACTTCTTACACGAGTTATGGAGTAATGTTTGCATCACATTCAGTTGGCTTGGCTCGAGCCGTTAGTGACCGCATTTACACTTTTCAAAAAGTAAATGATAAGGGAACCGTAAAGCCATTTGAACAAATTCCGAATTATGCCGAGTTCATCGGTGAAATGAGTTTCTCATCCTTTAAAGAAGTTGGTTATGATAGAGTATTGCTTGTCGAAGGAGTTACCGAAGTCAAAGCCATCCAACAATTCTTGCGGCACTTGCGAAAAGACCACACCACCGTTCTTCTTCCGCTTGGCGGTGGTCAAATGATTCGTGGTGGAGTCCAGCAGGAACTTCATGAATTGAGGCGACTTTCAAAAAATGTGTCCGTCTTGATTGATAGTGAACGGGAAACAGAAAATGCACAGCTACAAAAACAACGCGAGGAATTCATTAAGGATTGCGAAGCACTTGGCTTCAAAACTCACGTAACAAAATTGCGCGCCTTTGAAAATTATTTTCCCGAACAAGCAATCAAAGCGGAGAAAGGTGATTCTTTTCGAGCGTTAACATCTTACGAAAAGCTTTCGGATGCATCCCAAGGCTGGGCAAAGTCCGACAATTGGAGAATTGCGCGACGAATGACAAAAGATGAATTGTTGGCAACGGACATTGGGAAATTTTTGGAGCAAATTTGATATGAACTCCGAAGTCATCCTTGAAGTGGCGGGCAAGACGTTGTCGGGCGCGATGTCTTTTCCGGATGCGGTCGGCAAGTTGATGGGCGCGGGTGTGGAGTTTTATCACGTGGATTATGTGCGCCTGCGCAAGACGTGTTACAGCGCGGATGGCAAAACGGTGACCACGCCCATCGCGCTGGAAGGTTTGCCGCGGGTGGCATCGGAATTGGATGTGGCGGCGTTGCGCGGTGCTTGCGCAGGCCACCAACGCGCATCAGTTGGCCGTCTGCAAAGACCGCAACGGCGAGCAGCACGTGGAATGGTTTCCTAACGCAAAGCCGTAAGGCCACCGAATTGAATTAGCCACGAAAGAACACAAAGGGCGCAGAGAAAATTTGTAGGAGTCGAGGTGACGAGACTCAAATCAATCAGAGACTCCTTACGTCGTCTCCTACGCCAATTTACGCGAATTAGCGACAATCTGTGAAATCAGCGTCAAAGTCTTTTGCGCGTTCTGCGTTCTTTTGCGGCAATTATTCGGCTCGCGAGGTCTTGGCAGACGGCCACCAAGGACACCCCAGCGGTGCGTCCCTACCTGTTGTGTTCTGTGCGTTCTTTTGCGGCAAATTTTACAATCGCCACGAAAGGCCACAAAGTTCACAAAGATTTTTAGACAGGATTTACAGAATTAACCGGATTAAAAAAATCATGAAAATCATGTTAATCCTGTCCCATATTATACTCTGTTCGGACGCCCCGGCGGTGCGCCCCTACCTTTGCGTGTTCTGCGTTCTTTTGGGGCAATTCCATGCAACTTCATCGTTTTTAACGGCTTTTCCGTCGGCAGACTGCGTTTTTTGAGAAAAATCGTTAAAACTTAATTATTTTCGTTGAAAGTTTGGTTCTAAATTGAAAATAGAGCCAAGCAATCGCCAAAAATTGTCAAAGAACGACGTTTTTTGTCAAAAATCGTCAAGAATTGTCAAATATCGTTGAAAGTTGTCAGCGAACGACGTTTTCTGTCAGAAAACGACGATTTCCGGTCACGGTCTACTGCCTATTATGCTTTTTTACGGCGCAGAGTTGCTAGAACAACCGCACCAATACCAATCAGGGCGCAGCTTGAAGGTTCCGGCGCCGGTGTCAGCTCGAAGGCCAGTCCGATGGGACCGTTGATGTCGGAAGCGAAAGTGCTTTGCTGTCCCAGCGGCGTAAATTCGTTGATGTTGCCACTGCCGTAATCGGTTTCAAACAGAATGCCCTCATTGTTAAAAGCCAATCCCCATGGCGTATTTAATCCTGAAGCAAAGACGCCCATGAATGTTCCATCCGCCCCAAATTCATCAATTTGTCCTGAACCCGTTGCGGCTACAAATAAATCGCCCGAAGCATTAAAAGCCAGTCCCCAGGGACTGGATAATCCCGTGGCAAAAGCGCCTAACGATGTTCCATTGGGTGCAAACTTATAAATATTGCCAGCGCCGGTGGACACAAACACATTGCCAAAATTGTCCAGGGCCAATCCTTGAGGATTGGATAATCCCGTGGCAAAAGCGCCTAACGATGCTCCATTGGGTGCAAACTCATTAATACGACCGGAACCGTAGTCCGCCTCCAGTAAATCACCCACGTTGTTGAAAGCGATTCCGTTTGGATTGGCCAATCCGGAGGCAAAGACTGACAGGAAGGTTCCATTGGGTGCGTATTCCAAAATGTTGTTGTTGCCCGTTCCCGAAAAGAAAATATTGCCGGCACCATTGATTGCCACCGCTTCATCGTTTCCGATGCCGGTGGTGAAAGTGCTTTGCGACCCGCCCGGAGTGAACGTATAAGCATTGCCCGTGTTGAA
>JAJPKI010000047.1 GCA_021323835.1 Verrucomicrobiota bacterium
CCCAACATGAACCTCACCATTTCAAAAGAGCAAATTCTTGCCGGGCTGCAAGCCGTCCAAAATGTCGTCAGCACGCGCACGACGCTGCCAATTCTTTCGAACGTGCTGTTGCGCGCCGAAAAAGACCGCGTCGAATTCACCGCGACGGATTTAGACGTGACGGTCGCATGTTCCGTGGAAGCGAAAGTCAAAAAGCCCGGCGCAACGACCGTGCCGGTGAAAAAATTGTTCGGAATCGTTCGCGAATTGAACGGCAACGAAATTGACATCGAAACCGACGAAAAAAATATCACGTCAATTCGCAGCGGTCCGTCATTTTACAAAATTCACGGCCTGAACGCGGATGAATTTCCGCCGCTGCCAAAATTCAAGGACGACAAGAAAGTTTCGCTCCAGCAGGAAACGGTCAAAGCGATGATGAAAAAGACCTCGTTCGCCATTTCCACCGACGAATCGCGCTACGTTCTCAACGGCATTTTCATGAGCCTCAAGGACAACAAAATGACGCTCGTGGCCACGGACGGACGCCGGCTCGCGCTCGTGGACGAGGAAGTGGACATCTCAGAAAAAAGCAGCGGCGAATTCATTGTGCCGGCCAAAGCCGTGAACGAATTGAACCGCCTGCTTCAGGAAAAAGGCGACGTCGAAATTAAGTTCGGCGAAAATCAGGCGTCGTTCGCGCTCAAGGACGACAAAGGATTTTCAGTCCTTGTGATTTCGAAATTGATTGAGGGAAATTATCCGAATTACAAGCAGGTCATTCCCGGCGAAGCGAAGGAACGCATCGCGCTCGGACGCGAAGAATTTTTGCAGGCGTTGCGCCGCGCGGAAATCATGACCAGCGAAAAAGCGAATTCGGTCAAGCTCACATTCGGCAAAAACAATCTCGCCATCACCGCCAACTCGCCGGAAGTTGGCGAAGCGCGCGAATCGCTCGCCATCAATTACAAGGGCAAGGAAATGGCCATCGCCTTCAATCCGCGCTATCTCATTGACGCGCTGGCCGCGCTGGCCGAGGACGAAGTGTTCTTCGAGCTGATTGACGAGTTGAGCCCGGGCGTTTTGAAAATCAACGGCCCGTTCCTTTACGTCGTCATGCCGATGCGGTTGAGTTAATCAAAGGCGCGCGTCATGCGAGTTGTCCAATGCGATTACAGCCGACACGCAAAACCGATTCTTGAAATCTTCAATGACGCCATCGTCAATTCCACCGCCCTTTACGACTACAAGCCGCGAACGATTGAGATGATGGCCGGATGGTTCGACGCCAAATCAAAGGGAAAGTTTCCGGTCATTGGACTCGAAAACGAAGCGGGCGAATTAATGGGTTTCGCAAGTTACGGCACGTTTAGGGCGTGGCCGGCTTACAAATATTCGGTCGAGCATTCAGTCTATGTCAACGCGCGTTTTCGCGGGCAAGGCATCGGAAAGCGATTACTTCAAGAAATCATCGTCGCTGCGCAGCAGCAAAATTATCACCTGCTCATCGGTGGCATTGATGCCACAAATTCTGTAAGTATTCGCCTTCACGAAAAACTGGGATTTACTTTTTGCGGCACAATCAAACAAGCAGGTTTTAAATTTGGCAAATGGCTGAATTTATCGTTTTATCAATTGATATTGCCTACGCCATCGAATCCGGCAGACGGATAAACAACATTACATCTGCTCCACGACTTCAATTCCGAGAACGTCGAGGCCTTGCTTCAAAACCCGCGCCGTCAAATCGCAAAGTGCCAGCCGTGAATTGCGGGTGGTTTCGTTTTCGGCCTTGAGCACCGGACAATTTTCGTAAAACGACGTGAATTTTCCCGCCAGCTCGAAAAGATAATTGCACAAAAAGTTCGGACGATATTCCTCCGCCATCGCTTCCAGCGTCAGCCCGAAATTCAACAAATGCTTCGCCAAAACAATTTCTTCCGGCGCAGCTAATTTAATTTCCGCTTCCCGACTTCCGCTTTCCGCTTTCCTGAAAATGCTTTTGATGCGCGCATAAGCATATTGCAAATACGGCGCGGTGTTGCCTTGCAGCGCGAGCATTTTGTCCCAACTGAAAACGTAATCGCTCTGGCGGTTCGGCAACAGGTCCGCGTATTTCACCGCGCCGATGCCCACGACGCGCGCGATTTCTTTGCGCTGCGCATCCGGCAACTCGGAACTTTTTTCAGAAACAATTTTGAAAGCTCTGTCTTCGGCTTCATTGAGCAAATCGGAAAGTTTCACCGTCTCGCCGCTGCGTGTTTTAAACGGTTTGCCATCCTCGCCGAGAATCGAACCGAACCAGACGTGTGCCAATTTCGCTTTCGATTCACCATGCCATTTCTTGAACGCAGCGAAAATCTGCTGAAAGTGCAATTGCTGGCGGCCGTCGGTGACGTAAATGATTTCGTCCGGATTCCATTTTTCCAGCCGATACGCAAGCGTCGCCAAATCTGTCGTTGAATAATTAAAACCGCCGTCGCTTTTACGGATGAGCGCCGGGTGCGCTTTCAATTGCGGATTGTCTTCGAAGAAAATGGCAATCGCGCCTTCACTTTCACGCGCAATTCCCTTTTTCAGCAATTCATCCACGAGCGGCGCAAGTTTGTCGTTGTAAAAGCTTTCGCCCAGCGTGACATCGAACTTTACATCGAGCCGACCGTAAATCGCGTCGAATTGTTTTTGCGACAGCGCAATCATCTCGCGCCAGATTTTCAGATTCTCGGCATCGCCGGCTTGGAGCTTTACCAATTCCTGTCGCGCGGCTTCGAGCACAGCCGGATTTTCTTTGCACTCGGCGGAAATTTTTTTGTAGAGCCGCTCCATTTCGCCGATGGCATCGGTCGCAAGCGCGGCGGAATTTAATTCCCGCTTCCAACCGACGAGCAGCATCCCGAATTGCGTTCCCCAATCGCCGATGTGATTGTCCGTGACGACGCGATGACCGAGCAGCCGTAACGCGCGCGCAAGGCTGTCTCCGAGAATCGTGGAGCGAATGTGGCCGACGTGCATCGGCTTGGCGACATTCGGCGAACTGAAATCAATGACGGCGGTTTTTGGCGTGGAAGTTTTCTCAAAAAACAAATGCACGCTACGTGCGGCGGCTTCGAGCGTTAGCGCGAGTGCAGCTGGCTTGAGTCGGAAATTCAGGAACCCGGCTCCGGCGATTTCGACTTTTTCGCAAATGTCTGAAACATCCAATTTCGCCAAAACATTTTCCGCCAATTGTCGCGGATTCATTTTACGCTGCTTGGCGAGCGACATCAGCGCGTTGCTTTGGTAATCGCCGAATTTTGGGTCAGGACATGGACGGACCAAAACGATTGAAACATCAGCGTCCGGTAAAATTTCGCGGACGGCGGATTGCAGTTTCAGCTCGATTTGTTTATGCGGAAGCACGGAAATTATTTAACCACGGATGGACAAAGATGAACACGGATTTTTCGGCTCGCGAGGACGCTCGCCCTACCGATTATTTTTTCCCGTGCTCGCGGATGATGTTGAGCATCGCTTCGGCGTCGGAGGCTTGTTCGAGCGACTGGCGGAATTCGGCTTTGTGCAGCAGCTTGGCGATGTTGGCGAGCGTGTGAAGATGTTTTTGAAATTGTCCCTGCGGCACGAGAAACAGCATAACGAGCTTGACCGGCTGGTTGTCGAGCGCTTCAAAATTCACGCCGGTGCGCGAGCGACCAAGCGCGCCGACGACTTCGAAAATCAAATCGGTTGAAGCATGCGGAATGCCGATGCCAAACCCGATGCCCGTGCTCATCGAAGTTTCGCGCTTTTTGACGGCGGCGGTGACGGCTTCGCGGTCGCCGGCCTGAATCTTACCGGTGGCGACGAGATTGCCGATGAGTTCGTCAATCGCTTCCCAGCGGTTGCCCGCGCGCAAATCCGGGATGATTTGCTCTTTTCCTAAAATGTCTGCCAAATCCATATCGCGACTAAAGATTTCACCCGAAACGCGCCATTTAGCAAGACAGAATTATTGAAAGTTGTGCCCAGCTTACAGAATTTTTTGCAGCCAATGAAAAACCTGCCCGGTGCATTCGAACAGCCAACCTGCGGCGTTAAGCAATCCAACTTTGGCCGTGAGCAACGGAATTCCGAAAAGCAAAATCGCGACGTTGCCGAGAAAAATGACCACGGCGGAAAATAAATAACCTTGCGACGTGATGTCGCTTTGCCGCGTTTGCAATGTGTGAAATGTGAGCGTGACATGAAATGCGTAAGCCGCGCCAAGCAGTAAATGGAAATAGACAAAATAGGTTTGCCAATTCCAAATCAAATGGCCGAGCGCAAAAACGGCGATGACGATGACGGCATACAGCGGGAAAAAATACGGCGCGAGCGTGATGAGAAAATTCGTTTTGCTGACGACGACATGCCCGCCGCTGGACGTGACTTTCATGCGTTTAACGCGTCCCCGGAACAGCCACGTCCACAGCGCGTGCGTCAATTCGTGGCCGAAGACGTAAATCCACATCGGTTTGGGCAGCAGAAAGAAAATCACGCACCAACAGGCCGCACCGCCGAGAAATGGAATCCACGTGGTGTCCGCCGTGCCGCAAGCGCGCAAAACGCGCCAGAGAGCCATCGCCGCGCCGGCGCAAACCGGCAGTAGAAAAATGGCAATGATGAATTTAATCCATTTTGGCACGGCGAAAGGATTCAGAATTCAGAATTCAGAAGCCAGAAGAAACCGCGGATTACGCGGATTATTGTCTGTTTGAATCCGCGTAATCCGCGGTTTAACTTGAAACTGAAAACTGAAAACTGGAAACTATTGGCCAATGACGAACAACGAAGTCTTGCAAATTTTTCGGGAAACGGGCGCGCTGCTCGAAGGCCATTTTGTTTTGCGCAGCGGATTGCACAGCCGACAATTTTTTCAGTGCGCGCTCGCGCTCCAGCAAATGCCCGTCGTGGAAAAACTCGGCGGCGCACTAGCGAAGAAGGTTGAAAAATTTCAAACGACGACCGTCATCGCACCGGCGATTGGCGGATTGGTCATCGGGCAGGAAGTGGCGCGGCAGCGGCGCGCACGATTTATTTTTCCAGAAAAAGAAGACGGCAAACTGGTTTTACGGCGTGGATTTAAAATTGAGAAGGGCGAAAAAATTCTCGTCGTCGAGGATGTCGTGACCAAGGGCGGCCGTGTGCAAGAGACGATTGACATCGTCCACGCGAACGGCGGCTACGTCGTCGGTGTGGCGGCGATTGTGGACCGCTCGAACGGCACGGTGAAATTCGGTGTGCCGTTTGTGAGCTTGCTATCGCTGCAAGTGGAGGCGTTCGAGCCGGACAAATTGCCGCCGGATTTGAAAGCGATTCCGGCGATGAAGCCGGGGAGCAAATAACCCGGCCAGCCGATTGTGGACTTCGGCCATTGTTTGTTGCGATTGGATGCGGCGTAAGAAATTGTTCTCGACAGAATTTTTTTTGAGAGTAGTAAATTCGAAAATGAAGCGACGAGTAATTATTGGCATTTTGATGGTTTCAATTATTGCATGGTTGATTTTTATTGTCGTAACAATGCCGCTGCTAGTTGGCTTTGACGAGCAAGGACACGCAATTGTCGAGCGACTTCAATCAGAATTTGATGTTCCAATTGATGGGATGACAAATAAAAAAGGGATTTACACACACGGACAAACTCATATCAAACACGGACATTGGGTGTTGGGTTCTACAATTGAAATTTACGGGGTCACAAATATTTCCCAGCAGGACAAGATCATCAAACGAGTGCAGGAAATTTCTGATAAGCAAAAGTATGTTGTTGTTACATTTTACGATAAATCGAATTTCAAAATTAGCGGCACCCCAAGCGATGAATTAACGGTTCGCTTGCCATCAAATGTAATTAGGCGAACAACAGTTAATCCGTAAATTTTCAAACGATCTCTATCGGACATTTCGGCAGTGCGTCGAGAAACGATTGCCCGTATTGCTTCGTCAGAATCCGGTTGTCCAAAACCACGATGATGCCGGTGTCGGTTTTCGTGCGGATTAAGCGCCCGACGCCTTGACGGAATTTCAGAATCGCTTCGGGCAAAGAAAATTCGCCGAAGGAATTGCCGCCGCGCGCTTCAATCGCCTCGATGCGCGCTTCGATGAGCGGGTGGTCGGGCACGGCGAACGGCAGCCGCGTGATGATGACGTTGGAGAGCGCTTCGCCCGGCACGTCCACGCCTTGCCAAAAACTGTCCGTGCCAAAAAGCACCGAGTCCACGTCGTCCTTGAACTTTTCCAGCATCGTGGAGCGCGGCGTGCCGGTGCCTTGCACAAAACACGCGACGCCGAGCTTGTCGAAAACCGGCTGCATCGCCTCGGCGACTTCCTGCATGAGTTTGTAATTCGTGAACAGCACGAACGCTTTGCCGTGCGTCATGGTCACGAAATGCTCGATGTGATGAATCAACGCGTCGCGATAGCCGGCTTCGCGCGGGTCGGGCATTTTTTTGGCGACGAACAATTTCATCTGCCGCTCGTAATCGAACGGCGTGCCGACCTGCAAAAGAGTCGCCGTTTCACCTCCAACCCTTTTCGCAAAGTAATTTAGCGGCGACGTCGAGGGTCGAGGGTCGAAGGTCGAGGGCTTTTTCCGGCTCTCGACTTTCGACTCTCGCCTTTCGACCTTGGCCTTCACGGCCAAAGTGGCGCTCGTCATGATGATGCTCGTGTCGCTTTCAAATAATCGGCGGCGCAGAAAATCCGCGACATCCACCGGCGCGGCGTTGAGCGAAATGGTTTTGTGCGCTTTGCCACTGCGTTCGACCCAATAAACATGTTCATCCGCGGCCTGTTCCAAAAATAATTTCACTTCGTCGCGCAATTCCGCGAGGCGGCGATTGCATTCAATCAATTCCTGCCCGATGTCTTTGTCCTCACTGGTCTTGATGAGTTCGCTGACCGCCTCGCGCAAACGCTGAATCGGCAGCGTTACATTGTCTTGAACCAATTCGGCGCGGCGGATGCGCAGCTCCGTCCATGCGCGGCGACGTTCCTGTTCGTTGCCGCCAAATTTATTTTTGCCGGTGACGCTTTGGATTTCTTCGCAGGCGCTCTCGACGTTTTCAAAAAATTTATCGGCTTCGCTCAAAATGTCGGCCACCAATTTCACCGCGCCGCCTTTGCGCAATGTGGCGAGCAGACCTTTTTCCGTGCGCGGATTCCAGAGGCGATTGAGCGAGTAGCGCATTTGCCCGCTGGAAACGCTCAAGCCAATATGCCGCGACGCGACGCTTTCGACCGTGTGTGCTTCATCAAAAATCACAAAATCGTTTTTGAACAAAATGCCGCCGTCAATTTCCTCGTCAATCCCGCCGAGCAGCGTGAAAAAGAGCGTGTGATTCAAAATTAAAACGTCGGACGAAAGAATTTTGTTCCGCGCTCGCTGGAAAAAACAGACGCCATGGTCTTTGGCGAAATCGGACGGATGCCCGCAAATTTTCGGTGAGCAAAGTCCGCGTTCGGAACAAACCTGCGACCAAACTTTGATGTCCGGCTCAATGTCGAAATCGGACAAGCTTCCGTCGGTCGTTTTCTTCGACCATTCATAAATACGTTTGAGTTCTTCTGCTTCGGACGACGTAAATAAATTGCCGCTTTGTTGCATCGCCTTTTGCAAACGACGCGTGCAGAGATAATTCGCGCGGCCCTTGAGCATCGTGAAATTGAATTTCACGGGTGTCGGCAGCGCGGCCAGCACGCCCGCGAGCATCGGCAAATCTTTTTCGGTAAGCTGCTCCTGCAAATTAATCGTGTGCGTGGAAACGACCGCCTTTTTGTTTTGCGAAATGGCGAAGAGAATTGCCGGAATCAAATACGCGAGCGATTTGCCGACGCCCGTTCCCGCTTCGACGGCGAGATGCTCACGATTTTGCAACGCGCGCGCAACGGCCACGGCCATTTGCTGTTGCTGCGGGCGATATTCGAAATTGCTGGCTTTGGAAAGAATTCCCGTCGGCGAAAAAATTTCTTCGACTTGAGAAATTAAATCAGCGCCTGTCGGCAGATTTTCGACGGCAGAAATCATTTAAAGCGGCTTGCTGCTAATGACGACTTTCAAATCCAATGTTTGATTTGGCGGCAGCGCGATTTTGTTTTGCTTCACGTTGCCGGATTCCACGCAGACCATTTTTAAATGTTCGCTCGCATCCCAATCTTCCGGCATTTTTTGCGTTGTCCACGGATTCCATACGACGCTGGATTTGGAATTCAATTTTTCAATGTGAATCACGCGCTTCAATTTTTCGTCCCGGATTTCAATGGTCTGCGGTGAATCAAAATAAACGCGGTTCGTTTCTTTCGTGATTCGCAAAATGGAGCTTTCCCCTGCTCTGCGCGCTCCACCAGCGCCTGCAGCAAAATCGTCGAACGGCGATTTCTCCAGACCGGAGATGGAAATCTGATTGATATCGCCGACTTGAAAATAAGTGTGAAAACAATTTTCGAATCCAAAAATCTCGGTGGATAAATTCGCGACGGCGAGTTCCATCGTCAATTTGTCGGCAATGGTGACGATGAAGTTCACTTTCGCCACCGGCCAATTTGCTTTGACGGAGACGTCATCAGGCATTGCAAAAACCAGTTTCACATTACCGTTCGCATCGACAGACGTTTTCGTGAGATTCCATTCGTTCAGTCGCGCGTAGCCGTGAACGGCGCTGCCTTCGCGCGGACCGAACCACGGAAAACAAATCGGCACGCCGCCGCGAATGGCTTTGCCATCGGCAAATTCGCTTTTGCGGCTCATAAAAATCAACGGCGGCTCGCCGTTTTTTTGAAATGCCGTCACGTGCGCGCCATGCAAATAAATTTCTGCTGTGCTGGATTTGGTCGTGACGAGAACTTTTGGCAATCCGCCATTGCCGCTGGAAATTTTTATGTGGCCGGGAATTTCGTATTTGCGAAGCGAGTCTGGGTTGGATGGCATAAAGTTTCGGCATTTTAGCATGAACAAAGCATTGGCGCAGTCATTTTGTGAAAATAACAGCTTGTCATTTCCAATGGCATTCCGAAAAATAAATGCGTGAAGCGTTTAATTCCGCTGGTGATATTGCTTCTTTGGTGCGCGGGTTGCGCGCACGTTCAAAATGCCGATGTAGCTTCGGCAAATCCGCGCGCAGATTTTCTAAAAATCATCGAACGCCCCCGCGTCGAGCTGGCGCCACAAGATGAAAAAATTTCCGGGACAAATGGAATTGAACAATTTCATTTCTCATTTGCGTCCGATGCAAAAAATCGCGTGCCGGGAATTTTGATGAAGCCGGAAAATGCGCAAGGCCGATTGCCCGTCGTCATCACCTTGCATGGAACCGGCGGCAGCACGGCGAACATGGCCGCGCTATGCCGCAAACTTGCCGTGCGCGGATTTATTTCTGTCGCAATTGACGCGCCGTATCACGGCGAACGCAAAAACGGAAAGGGCCAGAGCGATTATGACGATGCGATTGTTCGCGCGTATCGTGGTGATAGCGAGCATCCTTTTTTTTACGACACCGTTTGGGATGTGATGCGGCTCGTGGATTATTTGCAAACACGCGACGATGTGGACGCAAATCGCATCGGCTTGATCGGAATTTCCAAAGGCGGCGTGGAAACATATTTGGCGGCAGCGATTGACCCGCGCATTTCTGTCGCCGTGCCATGCATCGGAATGCAAAGTTTTTCATGGGCGTTGCGCAACAACGACTGGCAAGGCCGCATCGGCACAATTCAACCGGCATTCGATGCGATTGCAAAAGGCGAAGGCGTGACCAAACCGGATTCAGCATTCGTGAAAAAATTTTATGACCGCGTCGCGCCAAAAATTGATTCTGAATTCGACGGCCCGCAAATGATTGCGCTCATCGCACCGCGTCCGATGCTTTTGATCAACAGCGATTCCGACCATCACACGCCGTTGCCGGGAGTTCAGGAATGTGTCGTTGCCGCTGAAAAAATTTATGCCGCCGATAACGCGACAAATCATTTTGCCGTCATCATCCAGAAAAACACCGACCACAAAGTTTTGCCGGATTCGGAAAATGCAGCG
>JAJPKI010000162.1 GCA_021323835.1 Verrucomicrobiota bacterium
AACATCGAGAACATCAACAACCATGCGGAATAAACAATGTCCGTGGCCGCGTTTCCGGCGATAAGGCGGATGGTATAAAGTCCGGCGAGGAAAAACACGTCGAGCAAGACGACTCGCTTGATCCAGAATGAATACACCGTTGTCAGAAGCAGATACGCTGCCGTGACCGCGAAAAAAACCGGCGGAAGCTGCGCGGCGGCAAACAATCCTGCAATCAAAAACAGCGGTGCGGCAATCAAACCAAATGGAATCGGTAAATCGCCGGAAGCCAACGGACGGAACCTTTTTGCCGCGTGCCGCCGGTCGGCGTCCAAATCCATCAAATCGTTCACCAGATAAATTCCCGAGGCGCAAAGGCAGAAAATTCCGAAAGCGAAAATATTTTTCAATAGCAGCGGCGTGTTGTCCAATTTATGTCCTGCGATGATAGGCGCGAAGACGATTAAATTTTTTGCCCACTGATGCATGCGCAAGCTGCGGGCAAATGGGAAAATTGAGTTTTGTTTTGGCTCAAATGTTTTGCTCGCATTCGCTTTTTTTGCAAGCGATGCGCTGGCATTGACGGCAATGACTTCTCTCGCGCCGCGCCAAACCGCCAAATCAGCGGACGAATTCCCGGCGTAATCAAATCCGCGCGCGCCAAATTTTTTGACGAGCAAATCCAGTTTGTTTTTACTGAGTACATTCGTTTTGCCATCGCTGGCAAGAACTTCGTCAAAAATGCCGACGTAATCCGCGACCGGTTTTGCCGCCTGCAAATCGGACGCCGTCGCCAAAATGATTTTTCGTCCGGCAGATTTCTGTTCACGCAGCCACGCGAGAAAATTTTCGTTGTAGGGCAGGGAAGCGGCATCCACTTTGACCCGCTGCGCGAGTTGCATTTTCAAAAAAGCGCGACCGCGTGTCCACCAAAGCAGCGCGGTAAAAATCAGCAGCGGATTTTTTTTGATGGCACGGATGAATGTTTCCCAGAGCAAATCGGTTTTAATAAGTGTGCCGTCCAAATCCACGACGAGCGGGATTGAGTTGGCGGGCACTTCTGAATTTGGCATGGCTTGATTAAACTTTAAGCGCGCGTTCGAGCAAAGATTTTTCGCGCTCGCCGTAATTTAATTTCAATGCTTCGGCTCGGGCAGCTTCGGTCATTTTCTGCCATGATTTTTTTAAGGCATTGATTGTTTTTTCGTCGTCCATTTTTGCGGCAAGGTCGGCGAATTGAAATTCCAAAAAGACGAGGCACAGGGCATCTTCGAGAATTCTCGTTTCGGCGTCGTTCGGAAAATTCTTTTTCAAATTCAAATCCTGCACGCGATGAACCATTTCTTCGTCGTAACCGACACCGCGCAAAATTTCTCCGGCCTTTTGTGCGTGGAATTTTTTCAAATCGGCGCGCCATTTCAAATAGCCGGCGCGTGTCATGGGATAAGAATTGCGCGGAATTTCCCAGCGGCAAATATGCTGGCAACGCGCAGCCAATCGCAACGCTTCGTTGGCATTTGGCGCAAGTTTCAAAACCCATTTTTCCAGTCGTTGCGCGTAAAGCAATTCGCGCGGCTGTCCGGTTTCGGAATTCGGGTCGCGCGAATTGGCTTCGTCAAATTTTTGCAACGCGGCGTCGAATTTATTTTTGTCGCGCGGTTGAAAATTTTCGGTCACGGCCAAATTCTCGCTGAATTGACGTTGGCAAGGCAATGGCGAAGTCGTCGTCGGATTGACAAACGCCAATCTTGTGACAATCTTCAAAACGCATGATTGGAGAGCATGACGTTATCATCATCGGCTGCGGCCCGGGCGGCAGCAGCGCCGCAACTTTTCTGGCACGCGCAGGTAAACGGGTTTTAGTCCTCGAAAAAGAAATTTTCCCGCGATTTCATATCGGCGAATCGTTGTTGCCCTGCAACATGGCGATTTTTCGCGAGATGGGCGTGCTGCCGGATTTGGAAGCGGCGGGCTTTCCGATTAAATACGGCGCGCGATTTGATTTGTGCAACGGCACGCTCGGAATGCGATTTTCTTTTCGCGACGGCAAATACAATCGCGAGCCGCAGGCGATTCAAGTCGAGCGCGAAAAGTTCGACCACATTTTGCTCAAGCACGCGCGCAAAACCGGCGCGGACATTCGCGAAGGCTGGACGGTGTCAAAAACCACTTCCGACGAAAATGGCGTGAATGTCGAGGCGCGCGACCCGGATGGAAAAATTCATAATTTTCGCGCGGCATATTTGATTGATGCAAGCGGCCGCGCCAATTTAACGGGCAATCAAGAAAATCTTCGCGTCATTCATCCGAGCCACAAAAAGCTGGCAGTGTTCGCGCAATATGCCGGCGTGGTTCGCGACAAAGGAGAAGCGAGCACGGATATTATTATTGTGCGCTTGCCGAACAAATGGTTTTGGATGATCCCGATTTCCGCAGAGAAAATGAGCGTCGGCATGGTGATTGATAAGGATGAATTTTCGCAGGAAATTGGAACACCGGGAGAAATTCTTGAACGCTGGATTGCTGCGACCGCCGCCGTGAAAGAGCGCATGATGAATGTGCAGCGCGTCAGCGAAGTGCGCACGACCAGCGATTTCAGTTATTACAATCGCAAGCTCGTCGGCAATCGTCTGCTGCGCGTTGGCGACGCCGCCGGTTTCATGGACCCGATTTTTTCCGCCGGTGTGTTTCTGGCGATGTGGTCGGGAAAACGGGCGGCGGAAATCGTCATCGAATCCATAGCCGCAGGCAAACCGTTGGAACGGAAATTTCGCGCCTATGAAAAGCGCATCAACAAAGGCATGAAATATTACTGGCGCATGGTGGATAATTTTTACACGACGCCATTCATGGAATTGTTTCTGCGCCCGAGCGAGCGATACAATTTATTTTCCGCCGTCATCGGCGTGCTTGCGGGCGAAGTGGAAGGAAGCTGGGCGATGCGCTGGCGAATGGAATTGTTTTTCTTGTTCGTCAAAATCCAAAAACGCTGGCCGATATCGCCTCGCATTTCCTTTGCGCCGCGCGCGCCGCGAAAAATTCAACACTACGAATCCGGCCCGCGCCTCGAAAAAGTTTGAGAACCATTTTTCCAGCCATCGCTTTCTTTGCATTTGCGGCGATTGTTTGTGTGAGTTGCAAAACGCCGACTTCGTTGTCGCCGATGAATTTATCGTCGCCGGGCTGGACCGTTCTTCGCGGCCAGGCAATTTGGCAGCCGCCGAAAAATGGAAAAGAAATTGCGGGCGATTTGATTTTGGCGACTAATGAGAATGGAAATTTTTTCATTCAATTTTCCAAAACGCCATTCACCATCGCGACGGCTGAAGCGGAAGACCAGCAATGGGAAATCCGTTTCGGCAATGACAAATACGCGTGGCGCGGTGGGGGCGCGCCGCCGGACAGATTTTTGTGGTTTCAATTGCCGCCCGCGTTGCTCGATACCAATTTGACTGGCGACTGGAAATTTGAGCGCGACTCCGGCAAGCTGTGGCGATTGAAGAACGTTCGCACAGGCGAAAAATTGGAAGGCCAATTTTTCCAATGAAAATCCGCTGGTGGTGGATTTTGTTTCTCATTCCCGTCGTCGCCGGCCTTGCGCGATTGCATTTTGACACCGAGGTTCTTGACTTGCTGCCTGCGAATGTTCCCGCCGTGCAAGGCCTGAAAATTTATCAGCAACATTTTTCCAATTCACGCGAACTCATCGTCACCGTCAAAGCGTCGGACGCGGAAACGGCCGAAGCCACCGCGAAATCTCTCGCCGAAAAATTACGCGCAGAAACAAATTTAACTTCGCAAGTCATTTGGCAGCCGCCGTGGCAGGAACATCCTGAACAAACTGCTGAACTGATTGGCTATTTATGGCTGAACCAGCCGCCAAAATTTTTTCAAAAATTTGCCGACAAACTTTCCGAAACGAATTTGCCGAATGTTTTGGCCATGACGCGCGAACGACTGGCGACTTCAATGTCGCCAAATGAAATCGGGCAATTGAGTTACGACCCGCTCGGCTTCACGCAATTGCCGCAAAATTCCGCCGCGCCAAATTTTGCGCAGGGGCAGGGGCTGTTTTCATCTGCCGACGGAACTTTCCGGATTATTTTCGTGGAGGCAAAAAATGACTTGGCCGATTACCGCGATTGCACGACTTGGCTCGCTGCAGTAAAAAACGCCGTCAACGTCGCCGTGCCGCCAAATTCACAAATTCAAATCGGTTATACCGGTCGTCCTGTGTTCGTTGCCGAAATTTCCGGCGGCATGAAACATGACATTACATTTTCCATCGCGGGCACATCGTTCATCATCGCGATATTATTTTGGCTCGCACATCGCCGCATCAAGCCGATGCTCTGGCTGCTGACGTTGCTTGCATTGATTCTCGCGACGACGCTCGCGCTTGGCGGATTAATCTTTGGCGCAATCAGTATCGTGAGCATGGGGTTCGCCGCAATTTTGCTCGGCCTCGCCGTGGATTACGCAGTCGTTCATTATCAGGAAGCGCTTGCGCATCCGCAAAAATCAATTCCCGAAATCCGCCGCGCCATTGCGCCGGCAATTTTTTGGGCGGCGATCACGACCATTTCCGCGTTTCTCGTTCTGAACTTTGGCGGCTTGCCCGGCCTAGCGCAACTCGGTTCGCTCGTCGCCATCGGCGTCGCGCTTGCGGCGCTGGTGATGATTTTTTTCTATTTGCCGCCGTTGTTTCCCGACCGAATGCGGCCGCAATCAAATTGCAACACGGATAAAATTGAAAAAATCGCGGTATTGAATCCGCTTCGCGCCAAAACAGTATTTTTGATTACGGCTGCTTTAATTTTTATCTGCGCTGCAATTTTATATTCCGGCCTGCCAAAGATGGATGCGACGGCCAATGTCGTTCAACCGCGTAACAGCGAAGCTTACGCCACGATGGATGCCATCAAGAAAAATCTCGGCCATGCGCGCGAGCCGTTCTGGCTGGTCATCGCAGGAAAAAATGAAAACGAAGTCGCGAAGAAATTGGACGCGATTCAACCAGTCCTCCAAAATTCTGTTTCGAACCAAACGCTAGCGGGCTTTGATTCGCCGGATTTCATGTGGCCGCGACCTGAATTTCAAAATGCCAATCGCATCGTCGCGCAAAAAATCATTTCCGAACGCGAAGCCCTTCGCGCCGCAATTTTGACAAATGGATTTGCTGGAAGCGCGCTCGGCTTGACCGAAAGCATTTTACAAACGTGGCAACGCGCCAGCGCGGCGACCAATGTTTTTTGGCCGACGAATCAATTATGCGATTGGATTTTCGGAAAAATTTCCGCTCGTGAAACTAATCAAATGTTTGCGGTTGCCTTTCTTTATCCAACGGCCAACGCGACCGCAATATCCTTTGCTCAACTTGAATTACAATTGCCGCGCGATGGCGTTTGGCTTTCGAGTTGGGAATTGCTGGGCACAAATGTTTTGGATGAAGTGAAACGCAATCTTTGGAAATTACTGCTGCCGATGATGACGCTCATTTTGCTTTCGCTATGGTTTGCATTCCGACGATTTGCCGAAATCGCTTTCAGTCTCGGTATTTTATTTTTGAGCGGACTATGCCTGCTGGCCGTCATGCGCTTATCCGGCTGGCAATGGAATCTGCTCAATCTCATGGCGCTGCCGTTGATTCTCGGAACGGGCGTGGATTACAGCATCTTCATGCAACTCGCATTGCGCCGCTATGATGGTGATTTGCGTCTCGCGCATCGCGCGGTCGGACGCGCGCTGTTGCTTTGCGGCGGCACGGCCATCGCAGGCTTCGGCTCGTTGGGATTTTCCAACAACGCCGGCATGGCAAGTCTCGGCAAAGTCTGCGCCGTCGGCATTGCGGGAAATGTTTTCATATCCGTTTTTCTATTGCCGGTCTGGTGGAAATTTTTTCTGCGCAATGAAAAATCAAAATCGCCATCACGATTGTATGCCGGAAAAGTTTGGAAGATGGCATTGACCTTCGCCCGAATTTTGCCAAAGCCGATTCTTCATATTTTTGCAAAATGTGCTGCTGCTATTTACTGCCGGTTCGCATCCAATCGCCGTGAAATTGTCGTTCAAAACCTGTTGCCGGTTTTTCGGGGCGACCGCAAACTCGCCGAAAAGTCCGTGTGCAAATTATTCGGACAATTTGCGCTGAAAATTTGCGACCTCCTGCGGTTTGAAAGCGGTGTCGCCGACAAAAACTGGTTCACCGGCTGGAAAGGCTGGGAACATTTCAATACGGCGCACGCGCGCGGCAAAGGCGTGTTGCTCGTCACGCCGCATCTGGGTAATTGGGAATTGGGCGGACCGTTTCTGACCGAGCACGGATTCAAGCTGCTCGTTCTCACGCAGCCCGAACCCGACGCGCAATTGACCGCGTTGCGGCAGAATTCGCGCGCGCAACGCGGCGTGGAAACGCTTGTTGTCGGAGACCACGACGCCTTCGCCTTTGTCGAAATCATCAAGCGCTTGCAAAACGGGGCGATTGTGGCGTTGCTGGTTGACCGTCCGCCCCCGCACACGGCGGTGAACGTGAAATTGTTCGGCAAAGATTTTCCGGCCTCAATCGCCGCGGCGGAATTGGCGCGCGCTTCCGGCTGCGCCATTTTGCCGTGCATCATGGTTCGTAATGGCGCGCATTATCGGGCGGAAATTTTTCCGGAAATTAATTACGACCGCGCGGCCATCGGCAGTCGGGAAGGGCGGATTCAATTGACGCAGAAAATGATGACGGCATTTGAGCCGTTGATTCGCGAAAATGCGGAACAGTGGTATCATTTTGTGCCGGTTTGGCCGGAGGAAAAATCGCCATGAAAAAAAATCTGATGGTCGTGCTAGCAATTTTTGCGCTGCAAAATATTTTTGCCGCAGACGCCAATTCCGTTTTGAACAATTGGTTTGCCGCGCAAGCAAAAGTAAAAACGTGGTCGGCGGATTTCATGCAAATACGTTCGTTCAAAGTGTTGACGCAGCCGCTGACGACGAGAGGGAAAATTTATTTTTCCGAGCCGAACGATTTCCGATGGCAATTGGGCGACCCCGTTCAAACAGTCGCCATTCGTCACGATGACGAAATGTTTGTCGTTTATCCGCTGCTCAAGCGCGCCGAAAAATATCCGATGGGCGCCAGCGCGCCGCAACAATTGCGCGATACGCTTTCATTGTTGCAGGCCGGAATGCCGCGCACGCAAAAGGAATTTGAATCGCAATTTCAAATCAAATCGCTTGTGGAAACTAACGGCAATTGGCAAATGACCTTGCAGCCGAAAAGCCAGGGCGCGCGGCAAATGCTGCCGGAATTGAAAATCATGCTGGCGACAAATGATTTTTCGCTGGCGAGCACCACGCTGGTTTTTGCCGACGGCTCAATGATGGAAAACGATTATACCAACGCCGTCGTCAATCCCTCGCTCGACCGGAACATGTTTGAATGGACGCCGCCGGCCGATTACAAAGTCACCGAACCGGCGGGACGATAAAGGTGGGGACGGACCGCCGGGCCGTCCGTTTAATTGAGCGGTCGCCTCGGCGAGGCGACCCTACCGTCCCGCCGATTAAATTATTTCTTTGCGTTTGTTGCGTCCTTTTGCGGCAATGAGGCGTGAACGATTTGGAAAAAGCCTTGTGCAGTTTGCCGCACGGAAAAGAATTCCGGTTTCTCGACCGGCTGACAAAATTGGACGGCGGCAAATCCGGCGACGGCGAATATAAAATCCGCGGTGATGAACATTTTCTTCGCGGCCATTTTCCCGGCGAACCCGTTTTTCCCGGCGTCCTGCTCGCGGAAGCGGCCGCGCAATTGGCCGGCGTCGTGGCGCAAAGCGACCCGAAGATTCCGGCGTTGAAAAATTTGAAACTGACGGCGTTGCGCAACGTGAAGATTCTTGGCGCGGCAAAAGCGGGCGAGACGATTCATCTTCACGCGGAAGTCACCGGACGATTGGGCAATCTGGTTCAGGCGA
>JAJPKI010000110.1 GCA_021323835.1 Verrucomicrobiota bacterium
GAAGCGTACGTGCCGTCGAGCGACACGTTCATCGAGAAAGACGCGAGCATCAACGAGCACATCGAGCAGATGCGCTTGTCGGCGACGAAGGCGTTGATCGAGCGGCGCGATGCGCTGATCGTGTCGACGGTGTCGGCGATCTACGGCCTGGGCGATCCGGGCGAATACCACCGCATGGTGCTGCACCTGGTGCGCGGCGATCGGCTGGATCAGCGCGAGTTGCTGCGGCGCCTGACCGAACTGCAATACGAGCGCGGCGATTACGAGCTCAAGCGCGGCAGCTATCGCGTGCGCGGCGAGGTGATCGACGTGTTTCCGGCGGAATCGGAAATCGAGGCGATCCGCATCGAGTTGTTCGAGGGCGAGATCGAAAACCTCGCCATGTTCGATCCGCTCACCGGCGCGGTGCTGCGCCGCGTGCCGCGCTTCACGATTTATCCGGGTTCGCATTACGTGACCACGCGGCGCACGGTGCTGGATGCGGTCGAGACGATCAAAGTCGAATTGAAGGAGCGCCTCGAGCAGCTCTATCAGGCGAACAAGCTGGTCGAGGCGCAGCGCCTGCAGCAGCGCACGCAATTCGATATCGAGATGATGGCCGAGATCGGCTACTGCCAGGGCATCGAAAACTATTCGCGGCATTTGACCGGCCACGCGCCGGGCGAGCCGCCGCCGTGCTTGTTCGACTACCTGCCCGCCGACGCGCTGCTGGTGGTCGACGAATCGCACGTGACCGTGCCGCAGCTCGGCGGCATGTACAAAGGCGACCGCTCGCGCAAGGAGACGCTGGTCGAGTTCGGTTTTCGTCTGCCGTCGGCGCTGGACAACCGCCCGCTCAAGTTCGAGGAATGGGAACGCCGCGCGCCGCGCGCGATTTTCGTCTCGGCGACGCCGAGCAAATACGAGATGGAGAAATCGCGCGGCAATATCGTCGAACTCGTCGTGCGTCCGACCGGATTGCTTGACCCCAAAGTCACCGTCAAACCGCTCAAAGGCCAGATTGATGATTTGATTGAGGAAGCCCGCAAACGTGCTGACAAAAAAGAGCGCGTGCTAGTTACGACTTTGACCAAGCGCACCGCCGAGGAATTGACCGATTACCTGCGCGGCATTGGCGTCACCGTCCAGTATTTGCACAGCGAAATTGACGCGATTGAGCGCGTGGAAATTTTGCGCTCGCTCCGCAAAGGCGAATTCGACGTGCTCGTCGGCATCAATCTATTGCGCGAAGGGCTGGATCTGCCGGAAGTTTCGCTCGTGGCGATTCTTGACGCGGACAAGGAAGGATTTCTCCGCAGCGAGACCAGCCTCATCCAGACCGCCGGACGCGCCGCGCGCCATTTGAACGGCGAAGTGATTCTCTACGCCGACGTGATGACCGACAGCATCAAGAAATTTCTCGCCGTCACCGAATATCGCCGGCAGCGGCAGATTGCCTACAACACCGAGCACAACATCACGCCGCGCAGCGTGAGCCGCGCCGTGGAAGAAAGCCTGGCGACTTACGAATCCGACCGCAAAGAGGCCGATATGGTTTTGCGCGAAGGCAGCACGGACATTGACATCACTTCGACAATTCAGGAACTCGAAACTGAAATGCTCAAAGCCGCCGAGGATTTAAAATTTGAAAAAGCCGCGCTGCTCCGCGACCAAATCAAGGAACTCAAACACATGCTGGACGGCACGAAATCCGAAGCGAAGCCGGTGAGTTACAAGAAATTAAAGCGGGCGCGAAGTTAATCAAAACCTCTGGGAGCTTTCAGCTTCTTCTCCGCTTCTGGTTTCAAAAGCTTGATCATCTCGCTCTCTGAATAGTGTTGATAGGCGTTCCATCTTCCAAAAGTGGGGGGCAATGGAATGATAATATCATCCGATTTTCCATGCAGCCAGACTGCAACGAAAAGAATTGGTGAAATGTCCAAGAGACGCGGTTCATAATCCTCTTTTTTAACCTGCGGCAATTGCTCTGCCATTTGCAATGCCTCCGGTATCTCATTGTCGAAACGATCTCCGCTAAAACCATGTTCCGTCGTTGCGGAAAGCAATTGTCCCGAAGCTAAATTCGTCAGGCCAAGACCATAAGCTCTGGATTTAAGATCAATATTGGTGCTGACAATCTGACGCCCTGCGTTTGAATCCAGAGAATAAATGAGAGCCGCGTCGCAATTACTGCAATACAAGCCGCTCAAAACGAGCACGAGGCAGAGGATACGTTTGGGTTTCATTTTATCGGCCAATCTTTAATCGTGTGTCCATTCGTGTCCGTTCGCCATGCTTTTTCCAATTGCCACGCAGCATCCTTTGCCGGTCGCACAACCGTGTAATGATTTGTCAATGAATCCCCGTCGCCAATCAAATCAAATGTCACGGTAAATGGATACTTGGCTTCCTGAAATGCCGATAGCGGCGCATTTACAGACATTTCTCCATGGCTGTCTTGCGACACACCCGGCAAATGGCCGCTTTTCTTTAACTGAACCAGAAATTTTCCCGCCTCGCCCATTTCTGGCAGCGCCGAATTTGTCAATGCTGTAAGGACATTCGTGAGAACATTCGTTTGAAAATATGCAGCCATACTGGGCGGACCGGAAGTCACATTGGTAAGCATGATGTTGGTGGAGGATGACGAAAGCCGCTCATTAACGGCACTCACGGCCTCGGCGATTGCTTTCATCGAATTGGTTCTTTCGACAGTTAGTGTGCTGACCCAATTGGTTTGTCCATTCACGCCAAAACTCATTGTCACTTCAGGTTTCGTCGAAGCGGAATTTGTTTCAGCGGCGCGGCAGAAAATAAGATTTCCACTCACAACGAGCGCGAAGCAGAAGACAATTTTAGATTTCATGGCATTTCCAGCGCCATCAGCGTTCACTCTTTGTAGAACCAAATCCAAACCGAATCAAGGTCTTTGCAGACGGCACATTCATTTCGTAGCAGCCGACGTGAGTCGGTTCATTATTTCCCGCTCCGTTCAATCGGAGCGAACTCACATTCGCTACTACAACTTTCAAATCACTTCGCCAGATTCGCGCCTTTGACACGCATTTGAATGGAATACAGTCCGGTGCGCGCGGTGATGAACAGCGTCTTGCGGTCTTTGCCACCGAAGCAGACGTTGGCGGGATGTTCCGGCACGTCAATGGTCTCAATTTGTTTGCCGGATTTGTCCACGACGGTCACGCCGCTGAATGTGCCGGGCGCGCAAAGGTAAAGATTTCCTTCCTCGTCAATCGTCATGCCGTCTGAACCAAATTCGCAGAGAAGCATTTTGTTCGTCAGCGAACCGTCCGGCAAAATGTCGTAGCGATAAGTTTTTTTCGCGTTGATGTCGGCGACGAACAGCGTCTTGCCGTCGGGCGTGCCGGTAATGCCGTTGGGTTTCGTGAAACCGTCAGCCGCGCGCGTCAATTGTTTATGGTCGGGCGAAAAGTGATAAACGCATTGGCCGTCCTGCAACATGTTCGTGTGGTCCCACCACGTGCGTTTGTAAAACGGGTCGGTGATATACAGCGCGCCGTTCGGAGCGACCCAGACATCGTTTGGACCGTTCAGAACTTTGCCCTGATAATTCGTGATAAGCACGGTCACGGATTTGTCCGGCGCGATTGACCAAAGCTGGTTGTGTTCATCGGCGCACGCAATCAGGTTTCCTTTCGCATCGAACATCATGCCGTTGGCGTAACCGGACGGCTGCATGAACGTGGACAATTTTCCGTCGGTGCTCCATTCCATGATGCGATTGTTCGGCTGGTCCACGAAAAAAAGATTTCCATTTTTATCGCACGTCGGCCCTTCGGTGAATTTGAAATCGCCCGCGAGCTTTTGAACTTTCGCATCCGGCGCAACGAGACTTTCCGCGCGAAGCGAAAATGTTGCGGCGGCAATTAAAATGAATTGAAGCAATCGAAATTTCATGGCGATGCGAATAGATTGCCGCGAAGAATTATTTGAAGCAATAAGTTTGCGCCTTGTTTTTCCACGCAAACTGGCGCAACTTAAAACGCGCAAATGCAACCGGGACAGAAAAAATTCGTGCGCTTCCTGCAAAGCTGGGTCATCAACACGCTCGCCGTGCTGGTAGCCGTTGCGATATTGCACGGCCACATCACTTATCAAAAATGGAGCGATTTGTTTATCGCATCGCTGTTGCTGGGAATTCTCAACGCCTTTGTCCGGCCGATTTTAATGCTCCTCGCGCTGCCGCTTTTGATTTTCACGCTTGGATTGTTCACCTTCGTCATCAACGCATTATTGCTGTATTTTGTCGGCTCAGTCATGGCGCCGCATTTTCAGGTGGACAGCTTTGGCTACGCATTTCTCGGCGCGCTCATCATCAGCATCGTTTCCATCGCGCTCAATGTGATGACCGGCAACGCGCGCGGGAGCATCAAGATTCAACGCGGTCCGCCGCCGAAGAAAAATGACGATGACGATAAACCGGTGATTGATGTTTAAACCGGCAGCCGAATCGTGAACGTCGTGCCGACTTCTTCCTGACTTTCCACTTCAATTATTCCGCTGTGCGCCTCGACGATGGCTTTGCAAATCGCGAGACCAAGTCCGGCGTTGCTTGCGCCGGTGCGCGATTTATCACCGCGATAAAATCGTTTGAACACGTGCGGCAAATCCAAATGCGAAATTCCCTGGCCGGTATCGGCGACGGTCAAAACTGCCAAACCATTTTGCGATTCCAGCTTCACGCGAATTTCACCGTGCGGTTTGTTATATTGAATCGCGTTGGTCAAAAGATTGGTGACCACTTGCGCGAGTCGATTGGAATCGCCGGTAATTTCAATTGGCGCGAGTTCGGAAATTAATTTCAAGCCGTGCTCTTCGGCAATCGGACGAATCAATTCGACGCTTTCGTGAACAGTTTCTTTGAAATCAAATCGCTTGCGCTTGATGTGTTGCTGTCCGGCGTCGAGGCGCGTGAGTTCGAGCAGCGCGGAAATCAATCGCTTCATCCGCTGCGCCGCGCGTTGGCAGGCTTCGACCGTTTCTTTGTAATCCTTCGCCTCGCGCTCGCGGGTCAGCGTGGTTTGCGTTTGCGTCAAAATCACGGAAACCGGCGTGCGCAATTCGTGCGCGGCATCGGACGCGAATTGTTTTTGTTGCGCGAACGCGGATTCGAGCCGCGCAAACGTGGAATTGAGAACGGCGGCAAGTTTGCCGAGTTCACTTTCTGTTTCCGCGACATTGATGCGCTGCGACAAATCGCCGGCGGAAATTTTTGCGGCGGTGGTGCTGATGTTTTCGATCGGTTTAATCATTCGCGAAGAAATCAGCCAGCCAACGAAAAGACCAACCGACAACATTCCAAAACCCCAGGCAATCAGTTTAATGATTGATTTGTGAAATTCTTTGAGTTCTGTTGCAACGGAGTGTCCGACGAGAATGATGCAAACCGGCTGCCGCCCGGGAAACGGCACAAATTGCTCGCGATAAATTCCGCGCATACGCGTCCAAATTTGATCCGTTGGCATTGTCAAATCGGTCGGCGCATTGATGGAGCGCATCAATTCTTCGCCGTCTTGAGACCAAATCACAAAATAAAAACCATTCGTTCCGGTTTTATCAAAAAGTGCATTGACGATATCATGAGGCGGCAGATGAAATCCTCCGCGTGGGCCTGTAGGAGCGGAAATTTCCCGCCTTTCAGATTCATCCGGCCGCGGAGGTCGGCCAATAAAATCCATAATTGTGCGGGTATGGTCGGACAAAATCACATCAATGTTATGAAATTGCCGGTCGTATTCCAGTTGGCTGGAGACGCCGATAAATCCCATCAGGACAAGCGCGAGAAAGAATCCATACCAGATTTGCAATCGCCATTTGATGGAATTAAAAATCTTCATTCGATGCAATAGCCGTGGCCGCGTCGCGTGACGATGAATTCCGCGCCAAGTTTTTTGCGGACGTTGGAAACGTGAACGTCGAGCAGATTGGAAAGCGTCTCGTCATTTTCATCGAACAAATGTTCGTAAAGTTGCGTGCGCGTGACGACTTCGCCGCGATGCAACGCCATAAATTCCACCAGCGCATATTCGCGCGCGGTCAATTCAACGAGTTTGTCCTTGACGAAAACATTTCGCGCTGCCGTGTCAATTTTCACATCGCCGATTTGAATTTCGTTTGTCGTTTTATTCGCACTGCGGCGAATGATTGAGCGAAGGCGCGCGAATAATTCGTCCAAATCAAACGGCTTCACCAAATAATCATCTGCGCCGGTGTCGAGGCCGCGCACGCGGTCGCGCGTCTGGTCGCGCGCAGTGAGCATGAGCACGGGAGTTTTTTTGGTTTTGCGCAAGCGTTTTAAAATTTCCCAGCCATCCATTTTCGGCAGCATCACGTCCAAACAAATCGCGTCGTAACCGTAATTGTCGGCTTTATAAAATCCTTCCTCGCCGTCGGGCGCAGTGTCCACGGCGTAACCTTCTTCGCGCAACGCCTGCGCAAGGCTGCGGAGCAAATCGGGTTCGTCTTCGACAATCAGGATTCTCATGGCTGCGGCACGGTTTATCAGAACTTTGCGTCGCCGTCACTCTCGCAGAGCGAACCTTAAGCGGAGATGAAGATGTTTACACGGGCGACAGCCGTGGTTTTGAATTGAAATTGTGGATTCGGGAAATTAATTTTGCGCTTCACGATTTCTTAAGGTTGGTTCGCGTAAAGTTGCGCCATGAAAACGAACAACACTTCCAACGAAATCAAACTCAATTCAACTTTCATGCGTCTCTCGACCGGCACGAGCACGATTGAAGGCGTCATCGCGGAACGCGCTGCGGCGCGCGCAAAGGAAGACAGTTTCGTGCGGCGCCACAAAGATTTGATGGACCGAGCGGATTTATTTGGCATGAATTTCTGTCATTAACCTCAACCACAACCATTATGAAAACAATTTTCACACCAATTGTTTTCGGAGCGTTGTTCGTCGCCTTCGCCGCTTGCGCTGACGACGCGCGCACGAATTCCTGGCTGACAACTTACTCCGGCAAATACGCGCGCGTTTACACCAACGATGCGATGAAAAACGTCGGCAACACGCTGACGAATTGGAGCGTTGGCTCGACGGCGCAAACAAACGTGGCCTACTGTGGCATTCAAGAAATTTATTCTTCGACGAATTGGGTTTACGTCCGCAGCACCGGACTGGCCGGTTACATCATGGGCCCGTGGTATTTGAATTCAGCTCGCACGATGATGTTTCCAAATTTGCCGACGAATCAAAAATTGCTTTACCGTTTTCCGCGCACTAATGGCGTTCCTGCGACAAAAACTTTGACCGGTGGAGGACAAATTGGAATTTTCGTGGACGGCGTGGAAATGTTTAACAGCTGGGACGCTTACACGTGGAGCACGGTCTCCAATACCGACGCGCAAAATATTTCCGGCTACTGGAATCGCGACGCATATATTAATGAAGGCGTGACATTTGACCCCGGCTACGCGCACCAGCAACAAGGCGGCACGTATCATTATCACGCGAACCCAATTGGCCTGCGCTATTTGCTCGGCGACCACGTAACTTACAATTCGGCGACGAAAACTTATAGCGAGGACACGAACACTCCCACAAAACATTCGCCGATTCTTGCGTGGACGAGCGATGGCTATCCGGTTTACGGGCCTTACGGCTATTCCAATGCGACGAATGCGAACAGCGGAATTCGCCGGATGATTTCCGGCTACGTTTTGCGCGACGGCACGCACGGCACGGAAAATTTAACAAATGTCGGGCGCGCTCATTTGCCGCAATGGGCCGTGCGACTTTACAGCAACATCAGCTCAAATCAAACCGGCGCGCCATTCACCGGCATCCACACGAATGGCTGTTACATGGAAGACAAAGATTATCTCGGCGATTGTTTCAACAGCAACACCGGCACGAATTATCAGCAAAGCGTGGATTTCGATTTGGACGAATACAACGGACGGTTTTGTGTCACGCCGGAATTTCCCGGCGGCACTTACGCATATTTCGTCGCCATTACTTCAAATGGCGCGCCGCAATTTCCCTACAATATCGGCCGCGCCTTTCGTGGCAGTCCGGTTGGCGGAACAGTGTCGGCAATTTCTGAAACGGTCGTTACAAATTTTTTCGGCAACACCAATACAATTTCAGAAATGAATTCACCGGTAGTGAAAAATGGAAGCGTCACGTTGAGCTGGAGCGCGCTTGAAGGCGGCAGTTATCAAGTCGAGGCTACGACGAATCTGGCCGATTCGTCCGGCTGGACGGTCGTGCAAAGCGGAATCAAGCCATCGCCGAATCAAATTACCGCCACCAACGTAAATGCCGCGTCGCTCGATAAACGGTTTTATCGCGTCGGTCGCAGCAGCGTTGCGAATTTTGACAGCGCCGGAACAACTTTATTTGCCATCGCTGCAAACGCGCCCGGCGGTAGCGCCAGCCGCGGACAAACCGTCATTATCACCATCACGCTGCCGAGTTCGCCGCCGAATCCGCCCGCCGGTGCGCCGATTACGAGCGTGACAATTGGCAGCATCACTGCGTCGAGTTCGAGTTACACGACTTCAGGAACTGTCACGGCGCTTTTCACAATTCCGTCAAATTACACGCCGACGAACTCGCAAAATGTGACCGTGCAATTTAATCCCAATCCGCAATACGTGCTGACCGGCGGATTTACGATAAATTAAAAAATGGTGGGGCGAGACTCTGTCGAGCCCTGACTAAAATGAATCTCGCGAATAAAAATTTAATTCTGCTGGCGGCGGTGATTTCCATCTCCGCCGCCGCCGCAGATTTGCGCGTGGATTTCGCACCGCAATTCAACGGCAAGCCGCTCGCGTTTGACACGCTGACAAATCAAATTGCCGGCGGCCAAAAAATTTCCGTCACGCGACTGGATTTTCTCGTTTCCGATTTCGCATTGCGCCGAACCGATGGAACTTGGATTGAGAAAAAAGATTTCTTCGGCTTCATTGGCGCGCGCGACGGCAAAACGAATTTGCTCCTCGAAAATATTCCAGTCGGAAATTGCGACGCGATTCGTTTTCAAATCGGTTTGCCGCCGGAAATCAATCATGGCGACGTCGCGCAATGGCCGATGAATCATCCGCTGAATCCCGATGTGGACGGTTTGTATTGGAGCTGGTCGAAGGAATACGTTTTTCTTGCGTTTGAAGGCGGCTGGCAAAACGGCGGCAAACGCAGCGGATTTTCGTATCACGTCGCCACCGACCGGCAATTGATGACCGTCGAATTGCCGGTGCAATTGGATTTGAATTCCAGCCGCGAAGTCCAAATCGCGCTCAACACCGACAAAATTTTCTCATCACCAAATAAAATTCAATTAAGCGATTCCACGCAGACCAGTCATTCGCGCACAAACGATTTGCTCGCCGCGCAATTGCGAGAAAATATCGAAAATTCCTTTGCGATTGCGTCCGTCAAAGAATTTTCGCCGATGGCTGAATTAAATCGCGGAACCAATCACATCGTGATTGCGCCCAATGCCACGCCGTATCATTTGACGATTTCCGCGTTTGCGCCGCAGCCGAATTTGCCGCTGGATAATCCGATTACTGTCGAAGGTGTCGCGCTCGGCAGCAAATTATTTTTTGACCGCCGCCTTTCCGACAACAATTCCGAATCCTGCGCCACGTGCCACAATCCGCAACTCGCATTTTCGCAGCCGCGCCGGTTCAGTCGCGGCGCGGAAGGCCAAATCGGCGTGCGCAACGCGATGGCGCTGGAAAATCTTGCCTGGAAGAATTCATTTTTCTGGGATGGTCGCGCGGCGACGGTTCGCGAACAGGTTTTGCAGCCGATTCAAAATCCAATTGAGATGCACGAATCATTGTCAAATGCCGTCGCCAAAATTTCTGCCGACACAAACTATTCGCGCTATTTCAAAAATGCGTTTGGTTCGCCGGAAATTTCCACTGACAAAATTGCCCGCGCGCTCGAACAATTCATGCTTGTGCAGGTTTCGTTCAATTCCAAATTCGACCGCGTGATGAACGGCGCGGAAAAATTTACGGACGAAGAAGCGCGCGGCTACATTTTGTTCAACACGGAATACGACCCGTATCATGGCCAATACGGCGCGGATTGTTTCCATTGCCACGGCGGCGTGCTGTTTCAAAGCCAGAATTTTGCGAACAACGGTTTGGATTTAAACTTTCGCGACTTGGGACTTTATAAAACAACGCATCGCGCTGGCGACGAAGGAAAATTTTCCGTGCCGTCGCTGCGCAACGTTGCTGTGAGCGCGCCTTACATGCACGACGGACGGTTCCAAACGCTCGAGCAAGTCGTCGGGCATTACACGACCGGCATGAAACGCAGCGCGACGCTCGACCCGAATCTTGCCAAGCATCCCGACGGCGGCGTGCCGTTGAGCGATGCGGACAAAAAAGCGCTAGTCGCCTTTCTGAAAACGCTCACGGACGAAAAATATCTTGCGACGCCAAATTCCTCGAATTTAGCCGCAAAATAGTTCAAAAATCTTTCCCGCTTCATCTTCGCTTAAGGTTGCTTCGGTTAAATTAGCGCCATGAAAAGTGAAAACAGGCGCGCGCGGCAGGCAATGCAAATTCAGTTGACCGGCGGCGCATTTGTCGTGTTCACGGTTCGCATTATCCAAATCGCGACCAATTAATTTTTAGAATTCACACCGGAACAAGAAAGAGAGCACAAAATGAAAACAACACTGAAAGCGACCCTGACGATGCTGGCACTCGGCGCGTCGGCGCTCGCAGTCAACGCGCAGGACGCCAACGCGAATAGCGGCGACCAAAATAATCCGCCGCCGCGACATCATCGTCCGCCACCGCCCGCAATTATCGGAGCGATTGATGCGAATCACGACGGCGTGATTGACGCCGATGAAATTGCAAATGCGAGCGCGGCGTTGAAAACGCTGGATAAAAATGGCGACGGCGTTTTGACGCCGGACGAATTCGTTGGCAAGCACCGTCCGCCACCGCCACCGGATGACGCAAATGCATCCGGTGCAAATGACAATTTATCGCAAGAGAATTTGCCGCCCGCCGGCCCGCCGCCGGACGGCGAATGATTCTGTTCGTGTGAACAGAAAGCGGCGGGTTGCTGTAATACGGGTGTGAACAGCCAATCCGCCGCTTGCTTTGTCAAAAAAATTTCGGACAATGATTTTGTTTTCAGAAAATAATTGCACCCATGGACGACGAAACACTCAAATTGCCGCCGTCGGATGTGCCGCTAATCGCGCCATCCGGCGCAAATGATTTGTCGGGTTCGACTTTTGGCGGCTACAAGCTTGTCCGCAAAATCGCGACCGGCGGCATGGGCGTGATTTACGAAGCGATTCAGACGAAATTGGATCGCAAAGTGGCGTTGAAAATTTTGACGGAACCGCTTGCGGCGCGTCCGGAATTTTTCCAACGCTTCGAGCGCGAAGCGAAAGCTGCAGCGGCGTTGAATCATCCGAACGTCGTGCAAATCCACGATTTTGGCGAAGCGGGTGGACGCCATTTTATCATCATGGAATTTGTCGAGGGACAAAATCTTTCGGCTTACGTCGCCATTCGCGGAAAGCTTCCGGCAGAAGAAGCATTGAACATCATCGAGCAGGCGGCTCAAGCGTTGAAAGCAGCGGCGGAAAAATCCATTGTGCATCGCGACATCAAGCCATCGAATTTGATGCTCACGAAAAGCGGTGTTGTGAAAGTTGCCGACCTCGGCCTCGCGAAAGTTTTGACGCAGGATTCGGAATTGACTATGAGCAACATTGTCGGCTCGCCGCATTTCATCGCGCCGGAGCAGGCCGCCGATTCGCGCAACGCCGACCATCGCGTGGACATTTATTCGCTCGGCATCACGCTGTTTTTTCTGCTCACAGGAAAATATCCTTATGACGGCAACTCGCCGATTTCCATCGTGCTCGCGCACACGCAAAAGCCGCTGCCGAGCGCAGCGGAGCTCGGCGTGGAAATTCCGGCGGAAGTGGAGGCGCTGATTCATCGCATGGCGGCAAAAAATCCGGACGAGCGTTATCAGGATTACGATTCGCTGCTCGCAGATTTGCAATTGGTCAAAAGCGGATACTCGCCGATGGCTTTGACGCCCGCCGCGCCCACGCCGTCGCCGTTTGAGCCAAAAACTTCGCGGAAGGAATTGATTGCGAGTATTTGCGTTGTGGCCGGCGTTTTAATTTTTGCCGCCGCGCTGACAATTTGGATTTTGACGAATAAATCGCAAAAGAAAATCGTTGCGACGAATGCAAATATACCGCCGCAGCAAACGGAACCTGTTGCTCAAACTACACCCGCAACTCCTGTTTCAGTTCAACCGCAGCCATTGCCGCCACAACCGCAAAATAATTTTCAGCAGCCGGAGCAAAATCAACTGCCGCCTGAACAGCAAGGTCCGCCCGGAAATGGAAGTGGCCAGCGTCCATTTAGGTTTCCGATGCCGATGGGTCCGCCGCCACAAACGCCGCCAACAGCTCCAGCACAAGATTCCGTCGTTACCGACACGCTCAAGCAATACGAAATGAAAATGAACTTGGCGGTCGCGAAAAAAGATTGGCAGGGCGCTTACGATGTATGGAAAGATTTTCCGTCCGACATGCGCTCGCGCGAAACGGATTTACAAATCATGGATTTGCTGCAAAAAAATCTGCCGCAAGATTTTCGTCCGCGCCCACCGGCAGGCGTCATGCCAAACGGTCTCCCTCCGCGCCCGCAGTA
>JAJPKI010000071.1 GCA_021323835.1 Verrucomicrobiota bacterium
AAAACCGAACGCGCAATCATCAGTTCTTCGTTTGTGCGAATGACGCGAACGGTGACGCGGCTGGAATTTTTGGAAATCACCGTCGCAGTCTTCACGTTGCGTGACTTATCCAATTCGATGCCGAGAAATTTCAAGCCTTCGCAGATGCGAGCACGGACAACTGGCGCATTTTCGCCGATGCCACCGGCGAAGATGAGAGTGTCCAAGCCACCGAGTGCGGCGGCGAAAGAGCCGATCCACTTCTTCCCCTGATAACAAAACAACGCCACCGCTTCCGCCGCCCGTATGTCCCGCTTTTCACGGTCGAGTAAATCCCGCATATCGGAACTGGTTTCCGAAACGCCGAGCAGTCCCGACTCGTGATTCACCATTTGGTAAAACCGTTGAGTGGTCATTTTTTCCGTGTGCGCGAGATACGGCGCGAGGCCGGGGTCTAAATCACCGGAGCGCGTGCTCATCACCAATCCCGCCGTTGGTGTGAAGCCCATGCTCGTATCAATGCTTTTGCCGTCGCGCACGGCGGCCATGCTTGCGCCATTGCCGAGATGGGCAAGGACGACGCGGCCTTTTTTCGCCGACGGGTCACCGAGGCGTGCAAGTTCTTCCATCAAATAAGCGTCAGATAAACCGTGAAAACCGTAGCGTTGAATTCCCTTGGCGTCGAAGCGTCTTGGAATGGGCAGCAACTTGGCAACGCGCGGCATGGTCTGGTGAAACGCCGTGTCAAAGCACGCCACCTGCGCGAGTTTCGGATGGTGCTGGCAGAACGCCTCGATCAATTCAATCTCACGCGGCAAATGGTCCGGGTCGTTTGGGCTGATGCGACGCTGTTCAGCCAATAGTTTTTTTGTGACAAGCTCCGGTTCCGTGTGCTTCATGCCGTGAACCACGCGATGTCCCACGGCTTTGACCAACGAGAAATCATTTTGCTTTTCGAGCCAGCCAATCAGAAAATTTGCCGCTGATTTGTGATCGGTGGCGGCAAGTTTGCGAGGTGGCTGTAATTTTCCATCTGTGTGAAAAGTCAAATTCGTTCCACTCAATCCGATGCGGTCAATTTTTCCATAAAGTTTTTGCTTCAGCGGTTTGTCAACTTGATAGAACGCGAACTTGATGCTCGATGAGCCCCCGTTGATCGTAAGAACAGATGATTGGCTTGGTTTCACAAACGTTTTTTTTCCAATTCAATAATCTTCAATCCAAACGCGGCAAGTTTGGCGCGTGTGGATTTGTAGTTTGTGTGATGAATGCCGTGGATTCCCAAACTCTTCGCGATTTGGACAAACATGGCACGGTCGTCAATATAAACCACCTGACTGACCGGCACCTGGGCGATGTCCAGCGCCATCCGAAAAATATCCTCGTCCGGTTTGCGAAAGTGGACGAAACAAGAGGAAATAAAAAAATCTACAAAGCTGTTGAGCTTGAAAGTCTGGATGCGATGCGTGTTCAGCTCACGTCCTTCGTTGCTGACCACGGCAATTTTTAATCCATACTTTGACTTGAGCCGGCGGACCAACTCGATCATCTCCGGGAAAGGTTTTGATTGAGCGAACATGAATTTGCGGAACTGCGCGCGGGTGAACGACCGCTTCTGGTAAAACACCACGCGGCTCAAGTATTCGTCCAGCGTGAGCTTGCCTTCCTCATAAGTGTCGAAGGTCAGATGATGGCGGTCTTCCAGTTCAACCAAATTCAAGCCGAACATCTTCGCCGCGCGTTTGCGGGACTCATGTGACCACCCGTTGGTCAGAAGGACGCCGCCGATGTCCACAAATAATGCGGTGATTGGCAATGTTTTTTTCATCCGGCTTGCCCTTTCGTTTTGGTATTTGGTTCGCCGACAACGACTGAATAATTTCTACCCTCCCAGCGCTGTTCGTTCTTCCAGAAAAAGGTGAACTCAATCACAGAACCGGCAGGCATGATCTTGGTTGGAAAATCTGCAAACCATAAATCAAGCGGGCCGATGTATGCAGTATCTGATTTTTTTGTGCTCTTCCAGTTATTATTCGACCACACAATTGTCGCCTCGGTCGTAAGAATGATGCGCAGAATTTTTCCGCTCGGCATTCGACGCAGTTGATGGCGCAAACTCCAAAATTCGTGGTGACTTTTGACCGGTTTGGCGACATAGCGTTGAAAAGCCGGCTCGACCCGGTCAAAACAAATTCCGTCATGCTGGCTGCGCACGAGTGAAATATATTCTGCGTGCGACCAGCAGAGCGGCATGGCCGAGCCGGTGGAGCAACCGCGTTTCATTCTGTCGTCCGGCAAATCGTCGTCGTCCCAGAGCTGCTCCGGCAACATGCCGCCTTCGTTGGCGAACTTTTCCATCGCGGCGATAAACGCTTTTGGGTCGTGTCCGGCAGCGAGTTCATAATGACCACGTTCGCCCGTCAAAATAGGCCATGAGCGACCGACACCTGTTCCGTCGAAGGCGCTGCCGTCGTCTTTTTGTCCGTAACCGTCGTGATTGTAACGCCGCCAGCACGAGCCTTGCGGCAAATCGCGCTTGAGCACGCGGTCAATCACCTTAATGGAATCGCGCACAATGGGATCATTCGCATCGCGAATCCCAAGGCGCACGAATTGAAGAAAATCACCACCGACAATATTTCGCGCCGGATGAATTCCACCGCCGTTGCCAATTTGAATCGTTGTTGCATTTGGATCCGCGTGCGGGTCGGGTGTCTTTGGATCGGTTGGATTGATGCGAATGTAATGACGCGGAATGTCTTTAACCAATTCACCACTCGTCGTGACCGTCCATTCCTCGATGTGTGCGGCCAGCCAGTCGGCATACGCAAAAATAAAATCTGCCGCGCTTGAGTGGGATTTTTTTTTGGCAAATTCTGCGGCACAAACCAGACCGGCGATGACTGTGGCGAGCGTCGAGGGCGAGTAACCGGAATTTTCCTCCCAGCGTTCTTGCATGGTTACCGGCCCTTGCCGGATGAGAAAGGTTGCGGCGCGTAAAATCATGACGCAGGGATCGAACAGTCCGAGATCAACACCTTCGCGCTGCAGACGCCACGCCAAAAGGATTGGCGCGGCAATTTCATCAAGCTGCAAACCCGACCAATATGCGTTGCCATTGATCCAGCTATTTTGTGGAAAATTTCCATCTATTCGTTGAACGGAGGCCAGCCAGATCAAAGCGCGCAGCGGCGTGCCGGTCTGGCCTGACGCAAGCAAAGCAGTTGCGCTCTGCACCAAGTCGCGGGTCCAGACGAGATGATAGCCACCCAAATCATCATCATCTT
>JAJPKI010000213.1 GCA_021323835.1 Verrucomicrobiota bacterium
GAAAAGCGTTGACCGAAAGGTTCAGCAAAATCTGGATTAAATCCGTGCCGTTGATTTTCACGGCAATTTCTTCATTTAGCGGCACGACGGAAAATTCATTTTCCAGCAAGCTCGGATGCACGCGGACGAGTTGCTCCAAATCGTGCAGCAACTGGTTCACGCTCACGCGCGGCGCAGTGCCTTCATCCGTTTGCCGCCGCAAAAATCCGAGATAGCGACGGGAAATCTCGATACAATTGCCGACCTGCCGCGCGATGATGCGCAGCCGGTCCTTAATAAATTCCAAATCTTCCAGTTCGAGCCGCGTGGAACGTCCAAGTCGCTGCGAGAGCACTTGCACGAAACCGGAAATCACCGTGAGCGGGCCGTTGATGTCGTGAATGATGCTCGCGTAAATGTCGCCGCGCGTCTTGGCGATTTGCTCTTCGATGCGCTGGTTTTGTAATTCCGAGAGAAGCTCCTGGACTTTTTCCGCGCTGCTGTGAATTTCGCTTTCCAGCGTGCGGCGTTGCATCGCCTGTCCCACCGCCGCGCGAATGGTTGCGATGTCGAACGGCTTGTTGATGTAATCGCACGCGCGCAATCGCAACGCCTGCCGAATCGTGTCCGTCGTCTCGAACGCCGTCATCATGATGGCTTCGATGTCCGGATTCACATATTTGATGCGCTCCAAAACTTCGATGCCCGACATTCCTGCCATGCGAATGTCCAGCACGGCGACGTCAATTTGATTTTTTTGGACAAGCTCAATCGCCGTCGGACCGTCCTCGGCCATGAGCAAATCGTATTCATCCTTGAAAATCACGCGCAACGACTGGCGCGGACCTTCTTCGTCGTCAACGACGAGCAGCGTGCCGCGACGTTTCGGCGATGGCGTCGCTTCAATTAAATCAGTCAGCGCGTCGTTAGCAGCAGTCAATGGGTCGGCAACAGCCATATTTATTTTATCCATCGTGATTCTAGCGCAATCGTCCAAACGCTCAAGAATAAAACCTGTTACAGTTGCGCCAAATGCACAAGCAGCAATTGCAAGGCCTGTCGCGCCGTTACTTTTTTGAACTTCTCGCGGCTGAACGAATTTAATTTCCGCACGACAATTGTTTTCGACTTTCCGGCGACGGCGATGAACACAGTTCCTACCGGCTTTAATTTTGTTCCGCCCGTTGGCCCGGCAATTCCCGTCGTTGCAATCGCAAAATCGGAATTAAATTTCTTTCGCGCGCCTTCCGCCATTTCGCGCGCGACCATTTCGCTCACCGCGCCGAATTTTTCCAGCGAACTTTTTTTAACGCCAAGAAAATTTTCCTTCACGTCGTTGCTGTAAGCCACAATTCCGCCGCGAAAAATTTCCGATGCGCCCGGAACATTGGTGATTTGATTGGCGATAAGTCCGCCCGTGCAGGATTCCGCCGTCGCCAAAGTCCATTTCCGTTTCGTCAGCCATTCGACGACAACGATTTTGTCATTTCGGCTTCGCCGGTTTTGGTTTGCGGATTTCGGCATTGAAACTTCCCATGATATAACTTTTCTCATCATCCGGCGCGCAAAAATAAATTTTACCGGCGATGCGATTGCCGTTCACCGCGCCAAAATTCAGCCGCATTGCGTAACCGCCCTCCAAATTCGACTTGGCCGTGCTGCTGCCATCTTCCCAAACCATCGTCACGCGCGCGGCCATCGGCGCGTTGGTCTGGATGTTCAGCGACTGTCCCGCGAGCGATTCCGGCTGCGCGCCGCCGAAATTGATTTGCACGCCCAGCGTCACTTGTCCGCTCTTGCCTTCGCGCAGCGTCAATGTGCCGTTCTGCAAAATCGCGCGCTCCGTAATAAAATCTTCGCCGTGAATCCGCCCTGCCGCCGTCGCGTCCGGCAAATTCGTCTCGGCAGATAAATCCAGCATCCAATTGGCATCGTTTGCCGGCGGCGCAACAACTTTTGGTTTTTCGACAACTTTATTTGTTGGCGCCGTTGCATTGTCGGTTGTATTTGCGTCTTCGCTCGGTTTGGATTTATTCGCGTGAATGACGTAGGCGGCAATTCCTGCGAGCGCCGCAAGAAGGCAAATCAAAACCAAAACGATTGCGACCCTGTTAGTTTTTTTCTCGACCGGAGCGACTTCGCCTTCCGGCAAGGTTGGAACTGGCCGGTCGCCCTTTTTCGTGCCCGTCAAAATGAATTTTTGTTCGCCTTCCGTGGACGGTGCCTGCGGCACGGTGATTTTCTGGAAGCACGTCGGACATTCCATTTGCGTGCCCGCCTGCGACGAATCGCAACTGATGTGCTGGCCGCACACCGGACAGGCGTATTTGAATTCGCTCATGGATTTGCCAAAACAAAGCACATTCGCCGCCCGACGGCAATGGCATTTTCGCTTGACCGGTGGGGCGAGCGTCCTCGCGAGCCGTGACTAAAAAACGATTTGGGCTCGACAGAGTCTCGCCCCACCAAATAAACACTTTGCCTCATTGCGCCTTTGCGTTAAAACTCTGACGTGAGCACGAAAAATTCTCCCGTTTCCCGCAGCGGACGATTCGCCGCCGGCCCGGCTGCCGACGTCGCCAAATTCACCGAATCCATTTCCTTCGACTGGCGATTGTGGAAACACGACATCCTCGGTTCGATGGCGCACGCGACGATGCTACAAAAAATCGGCGTGCTGAAGAAAAATGAATTGACCGCCATCGTCCGCGGCCTAGACCAAATCGGCAAAGAAATCCGCGCCGGAAAATTCAAATGGAATCCTGTGCTCGAAGACGTTCACATGAACATCGAAGCGGAATTGACGCGGCGCATTCCCGCCGGCGCGAAATTGCACACCGCCCGTTCGCGCAACGACCAGGTCGCGCTCGATGTGCGGATGTGGCTGCGCGATGAAATCACCGCGCTGCTCGGCGAAATTGCCGATTTACAGCGCGCACTTGTTTCGCTCGGCGAACGCAACTCCGACATTCTGATTCCCGGCTACACGCATCTGCAACGCGCGCAGCCCGTTTATCTCGCGCATCATCTCCTCGCCTACGTCGAAATGCTCGAACGCGATTGCGAGCGGCTTTGGGATTGCCATTCGCGCGTGAACGTCTGCCCGCTCGGCAGCGGCGCGATTGCTGGTTCAACTTTGCCGTTGAAACGCGAACTCGTCGCGAAGCTGCTTGGCTTCGTGGACGCAAATGGAAAAGTCCAGCTCACGCAAAATTCCATGGACGCCGTGAGCGACCGCGATTTCGCCGTTGAATTTTGCGCCGCCGCCGCGTTGCTCGCCGTTCATTTCTCTCGGCTCGCGGAAGATTTAATTCTCTGGGCAAGCGCGGAATTTAATTTCATCAAAATCGCTGACGCCTACACCACCGGATCGTCGCTGATGCCGCAGAAAAAAAATCCCGACATCGCCGAACTCGCCCGCGGCAAGACCGGCCGCGTTTTCGGGAATCTCATTTCGCTGCTCACGCTGCTGAAAGGACTGCCGATGACTTACAACCGCGATTTGCAGGAGGACAAGGAACGGCTCTTCGACACCGCCGACACCGTGCGCGCCACCACACGCCTCATGGCCGCGATGTTGCGCAACGTGAAAGTGAACAAGATGGCCTGTGCGCTGGCCGCCGGCGATTCCGCGTTGCTGGCCACCGACCTCGCGGATTATTTGGTGAAAAAGGGAATGCCATTTCGCAAAGCACATCACGTCGTCGGCGCGGTTGTTGGACTCGCAGAAAAATCCGGCAAAGCGTTGAATCAACTCACACTCGCCGAATTGCAAAGCGTTGACAAAACCTTTGGCCGCGACGCGATGAGCGTGTTCAATTTGAAAAGCGCGATGGCGAAACGAAATCTGACCGGCGCGCCGGGAACAAAGGAAGTCGCGAAGCAATTGGCAAGATGGCGGAAACAGCTTTCGTGAAAACAAAAAATCCACTCCCAATTTTATTTCTGCTTTTTTTGACTGGTTGTCAGGGATACCAAGTAGAAAAAGGTAAATGGTCTTTCGTGCAATGGAATGAAGGTTTGGGCCGGATGGTTCTTGTTGTGGACAATGCCGACCAAAGTTCATTCAAGCCAATCAATAGTAATTATGCTAAAGACAGCAAACACGTTTACTTGTGGAATCGCGTTATCGAAGGAGCAGACCCAAATACATTCTCGTATCTGAAATACGATTACGCGAAAGATAAAACAAAAGTTTATTTAGGAGGCCAAGAATTGCGGGGTGCTGATCCAAGCACCTTTCAGGTTATTGAACACGGATGGAGCAGGGACAAAAATGATATTTATGCCGGGAGCAAGCCGTTGAAAGTAGTCGATATGAATTCGTTCACAATACTCCACATTGGATTATTAAATTGGTGGGCAAGAGACAGAAGTGCTTACTATATTTCTGGCCACGGAAAAATTGATTGTGATTATTCAACAATGAAAATTTTAGGCGATTTTTACGGAGTAGATAAAAACCGCGCGTATTACTGCGGCATCCCTATCGAAGGAGTGGATGTAAAAACGTTTCGAGGCACGGGCGACATTACTGCAAGAGATAAATACAGGAAATATCGAGGCGAATCGGTGGATTGGATAAAATAGAAATTTTGAATTCTGAAAGTGGGTCTGTCTAAAAATGCCAACGGCGTTAAATGATTTGCTCAATGCGTGTCGCCAAAAACCTTCAAAAACATAGATTTTTCCCACACAACTCGAAAAATGGGCGCACAGATGGGAAAATTGCCGCACGAACGGACAATTGGCTCGCACGGAACACAAAATCGCCCGCACGGATTGAATTATCGTCGCACGAAACGGAAAAACCGGCGCACAAGCCGGAAAATCGGCGCACGGATAGGAAGTTTGCCCGCACGAGCCAAAAAATCGGGTTCGGGAAGCGAATTTTTGCCGCACGGGCCGAAAAATAGCCGCACGAAACCAAATTTTGTCCGCACGGAAGAGAAAATGGCTCGCACGGACGAGTAAATCAGGCGCACGAAGCGATTTTGCCAGCACAAACGGTTGACGCAATCCGGTGCTGACTTTTACGAGAATTCCGTGTTTCATTTCCGTGATGGCATCGCAAGAATTGCTGACGGATTTGCTCAAGGCGACGTCGCGCTCGTTTTATCTGACGCTGCGCGTGTTGCCGTCGGCAATTCGTCCGCAAATCGGCCTCGCGTATTTGCTCGCGCGCACGACGGATACGATTGCGGACACGGAAATCGTCCCAACCGCGCAACGTTTGCTCGCGTTGCAACTGTTGCACGAGCGCATTTTGGGTTCGCGCGCCCCAGTAAATTTCGGCGAGCTGGCGAAACATCAGGGCTCGGACGCGGAAAAATTGTTGCTGGAAAAAGTTGGCGACAGTCTAGCGGCGCTGGAAGATTTTTCCGAAACGGACAAAAAATTAGTTCGCGACGTGCTGAACATCATCATCAGCGGCCAGGAATTGGATTTGCAACGGTTCGGCGGTCGCTCGCAGGCGCACGGTCGCTGGGACGCGCGTCCGGCGGCGAAAATCATCGCGCTGGAAACGGACGTGCAATTGGATGATTACACATATCGAGTGGCCGGTTGCGTCGGCGAATTTTGGACGAAGATGTGCCGCGCGCATTTATTTCCAGACGCGCAAATCGACGAGAAACAATTTTTGATTGATGCCGTCCGCTTCGGCAAAGGTTTGCAACTCGTAAATATCCTGCGCGACTTGCCGGCGGATTTGAAACGCGGCTGCTGCTATTTGCCGATGGATAAATTGGAGCCAGCGGGTTTGCGACCTGAAACTTTATTGTCGCCAGTCAACGAAGAAAAATTTCTGCCGCTGTTCCGCAAATATCTGGACGAGGCGGAATCGCATTTGCGCGCGGGCTGGAATTACACGAACACAATTCCATTCGGGCAATTCCGCGTGCGCCTCGCGTGCGCGTGGCCGATTCTGATTGGGATGAAAACGTTGAACAAATTACGCGCGGCGAGCGTCAATGATTTGCAGCAGCGCGTGAAAGTTTCGCGCGGCGAAGTGCGCGGAATTATTTTCAAATCGCTGTTGGCGTGTCCGTTTCCGTTCGTGTGGCGAAAATTGGTTTGATTGGCAAAAGCAGTTGCGTCCGGCGGCGATTTGGCGTAGTAAATCGTTATGAGAATTTCCAATCTGTTGCCGCTGATTTGCGCGGGCGCGATGTGCGCGGGCATTTCCGTCCGCGCCGACGACAACGCGGCGCAAGCCGCTGCGCGCGCCGCGTTGGTGCAAAAAATGCAGGATTTAGACACGCAAGGCGAACCGGCACAACCGCCGCCAGCGGAAATGTCGCCGACAAATCCGCCGCCAACCGCGCCGTCGGAACCAAGTTTGCCGCCACCACCGCCAACGGCAACGCCATCGGATTTGCAGCCGACCGCTCCGCCACCGGCTGAAACGCAGCCAACGACTATTCCAGCTTCACCGGAATCGCAACCGCCTGCGCCGCCGCAAATGTCTGATGACCAAAAAGCGATGGCGGAAGAAGAAGCATTGGTCGCATCGCAAAAAACAAATGCACCGACGATGACGCCGGCGCCAGCTACCAATGCAAATTCAAATGCGCCGCAACAATTGGTCAACATGGAACCCGCCGCGCCCGGCGCGCCAATTGCGCCCACGCCCGCGCCTGTTCCCGCCGATGCAAGAAAATTGAAAACACAACCGGCGAGACAAAATATGAATTTCGGCTTCGCGCCGATTCAAGCGCCGCCCGCGCCCGTCTCGCCCGACCAGGAAGCGCAGCTTCAGGCGTTGCTCGATAAATACAAGGCCGACCAAATCACGCCGGACGAATATCAGGCGCAGCGCGCGGCAATTATCGGACCAAGATAAAATAAATTTTGCCAACGCCCGCCGGTTCGCGCCGGCGGGTTTTTGTTTGTGAATTGTGAATCCAAAACCTTAAACTGAATTGTCATGCACGATTTTCGTTATGTCGGAAAAAAATTATTTTGCGAAGGCGTCGCCGTTGAAACGCTCGCAAAAAAATTCGGCACGCCGCTTTACATTTATTCGCAGCGGACTTTGACCGACCATTTTCAAAAACTCGACCGCGCGCTCGCGCCGCTCGACCATCTGGTCTGCTTCGCGATGAAATCGAATTCCAATTTGTCCGTGCTGCGGACGATTGCGAATCTCGGCGGCAGCTTCGATGTGGTAAGCGCGGGCGAATTGCAACGCGTCATCGCGGCGGGCGGCGACCCGCGCAAATGTGTTTTCGCCGGCGTGGCTAAAACGGAAGCGGAAATCGAATTCGCCTTGCGCAAAGGAATTTATTCATTCAATGCCGAAAGCGAGCCAGAACTGCAACGCATCAATAAAATTGCCGCGCGATTGAAAAAATTTGCGCCCGTTGCCGTGCGTGTGAATCCGGGCGTGGACGCTTACACGCACGCAAAAATCACTACCGGCACTTACGAAAATAAATTCGGCATTGCCTTTGAAAAAATCGAAGGCGTCTACGCCCGCGCCAGCAAATTGAAAAATTTGCGATTGCGCGGATTGCAAATGCACATCGGCTCGCAGGTCACGAAAACCAGTCCCTTTGAAGAAGCGGTGAAAAAAGTTTCGCCCCTCGTGCGACAGCTTGCGGAAAAATTTGAGTTGGAATTTTTCAGCATCGGCGGTGGATTGGGAATCGTTTACGAACCGGCGCTGGCCAGCGGTTCGAACAGTTGGTGGAAATCTGCCGCTGCAAAAAATATTCTGACGCCGCAAAAATATGCCGACCGGCTCGTGCCGTTGCTCAAACCGCTTGGCTTGAAAATTTTGTTGGAGCCGGGACGTTTCATTTCCGGCAACGCCGGCATTTTGGTCACACGCGTGGAATTTGTGAAACGCACCGGAAAAAAGAATTTTGTCATTGTTGACGCTGCGATGAACGATTTGATTCGTCCGGCATTTTACGATGCGTATCACGAAATTGTCCCGCTGACGAAAAAAGCCGGCGCGATGATTGCTTCCGACGTCGTCGGCGGCATTTGCGAGTCGGGCGATTATTTCGCCAAAGACCGGCCGCTGCCAAAAGTTGGCGAAGGCGATTTGCTCGCGCTGATGAGCGCGGGCGCATATGGCTCGGTGCAATCGTCGAATTACAATGCGCGGCCGCTGGCGGCAGAAATTTTAGTAAATGGGAAAAAATATGCCGTCGCGCGCGAACGCCAGCCGGTGAAAGAAATCTGGCGCGGCGAAAAAATTGTGGCATGGTTGAAGTAAATTGTGAGAAACGAATTTTCCATCACGGGATTTTGGAACGGCGACTTTGACGAAGACGGCCTTCGCAAATGGGCGGAGA
>JAJPKI010000134.1 GCA_021323835.1 Verrucomicrobiota bacterium
CCGCGTGCGAACCCTCGACCGGCGAACTGATTTTCCGCCTGCTCAAGGCCGCGCGCTGGCCCATCACAAAACTGATCGCCGACAATCTTTTCACCGCCGTTTCCACCGACACCGGCTCGTTTCAATATCCGACGACGCGACCCGGCACATTTCACACCGGCGCGGAACTCGTCACGCGCGGCGCCGACCTCGCAAAAATTTGCGACGAAGTTTATCAATCGTATCCGCTTTCGCGCGCGCGATTGCTCAAACACGTTTACACAAAATTTCGCCTGACCGCGAACGACCGCATCGCGTATTTGTGGCTGAAGAAAAAAGATTTTTCGCGCACGGGCGCGACGAGCGACGACACGGAAGGATTAATTGACCACATCCGCGAAATTGAACCTGTCGTCGTCGCGTGCGTGTTTGAAGAAATCGAACCGGAAATGACCCGCATCAGTTTGCGCTCGAAAAATCCAAATGTGAACGTCAATGAAATCGCCGCGCAATTCGGCGGCGGCGGCCATCCGGCGGCTGCGGGCGCGCGAATTCCCGGCAAGCCGCTTTCGGTCCAGCGCAAAGTCATCGCCGCCGTGAAACGCGCACTCAACGCCGCGAAATAATTTCCATGCAAGATTTTTCTGCTCTCGACGGCGCGATTCTCGTTGATAAACCCGCCGGCCCGACGTCGCACGATGTCGTGGACGCGATTCGCCGCAAATTTGGAATCAAAAAAGTTGGGCATTGCGGCACGCTCGACCCCAATGCGACGGGACTTTTGATTATTGTTCTTGGCCGTGGCACGAAGCTGTCCGAAAAATTGATGGGCGACGACAAGGTTTACGAAGGCACAATGAAATTTGGCATTGCGACGAATTCTTACGATTCCGACGGAGAAATTTTGGAAACGAAACCGGTTCTGCCGCTGACGCTGGAACAATTGAACGAACTTGCTTCGCAATTCATTGGCGACCAAATGCAAATGCCACCGATGGTTTCAGCAATTAAAAAAGATGGCGTGCCGCTTTACAAATTGGCGCGAAAGGGAATTGAAGTGGAACGCGAACCGCGGCTGGTTCACATTTACAATTTTCGTTTCACGGACTATTCCGAACCACTCGGCGAATTTCGATTAGCCTGCACGAAAGGCACTTATGTTCGGAGCGTTGCAAATGATTTGGGGCAAAAAATCGGCTGTGGCGCGCATTTGGCGACGTTGCGGCGGAGTGTTTCGGGCAAATTTGACGTTGCTGACGCCAAGCCGCTGGATGAAATTTTAAAAATGTCGGTGAGTGAATTGGAAAAACGCGTCATTCCATTTTTGAGGTTGGCGTCATCATGAAAACTATCCGCGCCGCAAATGAACTGAAAACGAACGGCAAAAAAATTTGCCTTGCGATTGGTTTTTTTGACGGTGTGCATCTCGGTCATCAGCAAATCATCCGGCAAACGATTTCCGACGCCCGGCAGCACGACGCGATTTCAGTCGTGCTGACGTTTGACAAACATCCAAATGCAATCGTCGCGCCGGAAAAAGTTCCACCGCTGATTTATTCACTGCCGCAAAAGTTGCGGGCGATTGAATCGCTCGGCGCGGAAAAAATTTTGCTGATTGCGTTCGATAAAAAATTCAGCGAGCAGAGCGGCGAAGGATTTATCCGAAATCTCGCGCGCGATTTCGGAAAAATTCACAGCATTTGCGTCGGCGCGGATTTTGTTTTTGGTCACAAGCGGAGTGGAAATGTTGCATCGCTGAAAAAACTCGGCGCGGAATTAAGTTTTCAAGTTCACGGGCTGGCGGCGGTTTCGCTGGATGGCGAAATTGTGAGCAGCACGCGGATTCGTGAAATGATTCGCGCGGGAAATTTGGACGCAGCGAGCCAAATGCTTGGTCGCACTTATGCGATTTCCGGAAAAGTAATTGAGGGAGATAAAATCGGTCACACGCTTGGATTCCCGACGGCGAATTTGGACGCGACGAATTTGATTCTTCCGCCGAATGGCGTTTATTCCGGTCGAACGAAATTCAAGAAACAAAATTATCGCGTCGCGCTGAACATCGGCGTTCGGCCAACGGTCGCGAGCGGAAAACCGGACTTGCGAGTCGAAGCGCACTTGTTGGATTTCAGCGACGGACTTTACGGAGAAGAATTGGAAATTGAAATCGGTGAAAAATTGCGTGATGAGCGTCGTTTTGACTCGAAAGAAGAACTTATGCAGCAAATTGCACAGGATATTGCCAAAGTGCGGAATTTGGGTTGAAAACAACCATTTAAGTCATTGAATTTTAGCATTTTGTGCGTCAACCTGTTGTGAATAAGTGTTTGACAAACAGGTTACGATTCTCCTTGAAATACGTGGAATTTCCGTTAAAGTAGAGCCGCGTCGGGCTTCTGGTGTTCGCAGTTTCCAAGACTCACAGGCGAGTGCGCGGATGAACATTTTAGCCGGACGGTTTCGGCGAATCACATTTTCTCTGAACCAAATCGGGTCATTTAGGTCTGATAATTATGTTGCGAAGAAAAAAATCTCCGGTCAGCGCAAGCAAAAATCAACGCGCCGGGAAAAATGCCAAAGCGAAAGCAGCTCCGATGCGGCGGCGTTTTGTCATTACCAGCAGCGCGCGCCGAAATGCGGCCAAAGCGCCGGAGCCTGTCCAAAAAACGCGACACACGGCATCTTCAATCGCCGAAGCCGAAAAGCGTTTGCAAAATGGTCACGCGAATGGGAACGGAAATGGAAATAGCGCGCCGGCGCCGGTTCCGCAATCGTCGGTGGATTTGACCGAGACGATTAAGACGCTGTTGCATCTTTCGCAAGAGCACGGCTACGTCACTTACGACGACATCAACGATATTTTGCCGGACAACTTGAGCCCGGACGATTTGGACGCGTTGCTTTCCAAACTTCGCAGCCTCGACGTGGAAATCGTCATGGATCAGGCCGAAGCCGAACGCGCCGAGCGCACCAAAACGCCGGATAATCAGGAAGAAGCCGTTGACGAAGATGCGCGGCTGGAAATTTTGGACGACCCGGTTCGCATGTATATGAACCAGATGGGCAAAGTTCCTTTGCTCACGCGCGAACAGGAAGTCGAGATTTGCAAAAAGATCGAGGAAGCCGAAGTCTCGATGAAAGCCATCATTTACGGCCTTGGTTTCACGGCGAAGGAACATATTGCGATTGCGGAAAAACTTTTGTCCGACCCGCCGAAAGAACGTTTCGACCGCGTGATTGTTGATAAGAAAATTGCCAATCGCGAAGGTCATTTGCGCGATTTGCGCAAGCTCATCAAAAAAATTCACCAGCTCGACCAGAAAGTGGACGCGAAATATGCCGCGTGGCAGAAGGTGTCGCAAAAAGGTCGCAAAGAAAAACTTGCGCGCGAGTTGAAAAAAATGGGCGCGAAAGTTCAGGAAATGTTCCCGAAATTTTTCTATAAACAGAAAGTTGTCGAGGAAATGATTGTCGTGGCCGGCAACATCCACGAAAAATTTCAGGCGACCTTGCGGCACATCGCCGAATTGGAAAATCTGCGCACGACGGCCGAGCGCCGCGCACAACTCGAAGCCGAACGCGCAAAATTGCAGACGCTCGAACAATTCGTGCGAATGCCGCGCGAAGAATATTTCAAAGTGTTCAAAGAATTGCGCGCTGCCGCCGACCGTGGATTAAAAGCCAAAACGCACATGGCGGAGGCGAATTTGCGACTCGTGGTTTCCGTCGCGAAGAAATACACGAACCGCGGGCAGTCGTTCCTTGATTTGATTCAGGAAGGCAACATCGGCTTGATGAAAGGCGTCGAGAAATTCGAGTATCGCCGCGGCTATAAATTTTCCACCTACGCGATTTGGTGGATTCGCCAGGCCATCACGCGCTCGATTGCCGACCAGGCGCGCACGATTCGTATTCCAGTGCACATGATTGAAATCATGAACAAGCTTTGGCGCGCGCAAAAGCAATTGACGCAGGAGCTTGGCCGCGAACCGACGCCGGAAGAATTGGCCGATGAAATGCACATGCCGGTTTCCCGAATCCATGCGCTGTTAAAAATGGCTCAACAGCCGGTCTCATTGCACGCGCCCGTTGGCGACGACGGCGACGTGAGCGTTGGCGATTTCATCGAAGACAAATCGGCGGAAAATCCGTCCGATGTGACGAGCTACAGCTTGCTCCGCGAAAAATTGAGCGACGTGCTGACGACGTTGACCGAGCGCGAGCGCAAGATTCTCGAAATGCGTTTCGGTTTGCTCGACGGCTACGAACGCACGCTCGAAGAAATCGGCAAGATGTATAACGTCACGCGCGAACGCATCCGCCAGATTGAAGCGAAAGCTTTGCGCAAATTGCGTCACCCGACGCGCGTCCGTCATTTGCAAGGCTTCCTCGACGTTGCCGAACCGGAAATGGCGACGACGGCGTAATCCAATTGAAACAATTCAGACGCGCTGGAAAATTTTCCGGCGCGTTTTTTTATTTAGACGCGAATCGGTAAAATGAGCATCGGCCAGCCTTGTTGATACAAGCGGCGCTGCAATTCAAAGACGGTGTGATTGTGCAGGAAGCGTGTCAGAAACCCTTCGTTTTGAAAAACCAATTGGCCGGCAAAAAATTGCGCTTGTGGAAATTTTTTAGCGATTTCGTCGCATAAATTCGCCGCCTCATCCACGATGTCGGTGCCGAGGGCGACGTGCGCTTCGGCGCAAAATCCCTGTTTGCACATGTAATCGGCGTAACGTTCGGCATCGCGTTGGGCGTGTTGGCGAAGATTCTCAACTTCGCTCGCGCCTTTGAACGTTCCGGCATCGAGCACGCCGACCTGCAGAAAAACAAAATTTTTATAGACCTTCGGAAACATCCGCACGACAGCAAGCAAGGTGTGCAGGCCAAGGCCATTAAAACCGTTGACCAAAAAAACGGCCGTGCGCTCTTTTGGGTCGCACGATGCGGCCGGTGCCGTATGCGGCGCGTCCGCCATTTCGATTTCCGACGCGGCGACCAAATCGTTAAGACGTTGCAATAATTTTTGCGTCCCGGCGTAGTGATGTTTAATGCCGAACGCGGCTAGAATCAAAATTCCGGTGACCAGCAGCGTCGCCCAGCCGCCTTCAAAAAATTTCACGGTGCAAAGCGAAATCAAAATTCCGGTCGTGAGCAGAAATCCAAAGCCATTGATAAAAAATTTTCGCAACCAGCGCGGCTCATGTTTTCGGTCGAGCCACCAATGTCGCACCATCCCGAGTTGCGAAAGGCTGAACGTGATGAACACGTTGATGCTGTAAAGGACGATGAGCATATCCATCGAAGCGCGTGTGCTTAAAATGACCGCCAGCGCCGCGCCGCCGAAAAGCAAAATGCCATTTTGCGTGACGAGGCGGTCGCTCAAGTTGGCGAAGCGCGTAGGCATCCAGCGGTCAACGGCCATATTTGCCAGCACGCGCGGGCCACCAATGAATCCGGTTTGCGCGGCGATGAACAACAATGCGGCGGATGATGCCAGCGCCGCGATAACAAAAGTTTTTGCAAGCCATGCCGGCCATGCTGCGGTCATTTGTGTGACGAGAACGGCGTTCAACGTTTTGCCCGGCACCGGCACAACGTGATAAAGCAAATAGACGAGCAACAATCCGGCCGCGACGAACGACAGCGACACGCCCATATAAACCATCGTGCGTTTGCCGGTTTGCACCCGCGGCTCGCGCAGCGTGGGCATGCTGTTGCTGACGGCTTCGATTCCCGTGAACGTGCCTGCGCCGGAACTGTAAGCGCGCACAATCACCATCACTAATCCCCACGCGCCAAGGCCCGAAGCGGTCGCATTGACGTCGGAGGAAACTCCGCGTGCGATTTCCGGCAACTCGCCGAGGTGCGTCACGATTCCGTAAATGATGGCAAATGTGAACGTAGCGACGAACAACGAAAACGCCGGCATCCAGAGCAACACGGATTCTTTGACGCCGCGCAAATTGACGATGGAAAGAAAAATGACGCCTGCGGCGGCGACCTCCATTTTATTTTGCATCGTCGCCCATTCCGGCGAAAGCAAACTGAACAACGCTTCCGTTCCACTCGCAACGCTAATTGCAATCGTCAAAACATAATCGCCGATGAGCGCGCAACCGGAAACGACGCCGACGGGTGGCGACAATAATTTGCTGGCGACAAGATAACCGCCGCCGCCGGTCGGAAATAATTCGATGATTTGTGAATAGCTCGCGCAAACGACGACAATGGTGAGAATCACGGCGCCCGCGACAAACAAACTTAAAAATTCATGTCCTTTCAGCCCGAGAAATGCGGCTTCCGGGCCGTAACACGACGACGACAATCCATCCGCGCCAAGACCGACCCACGCGAGCAATGCGATGAGCGAAGTGCTTTCAAATAATTTTTTGTCCGAAAGATTTCGCGCGCGGCCGATGACCACGTTCTTCATCAGTTCAAAAATATTCATAATTTTTGCGTTAACTTTTGGGTGAACGTGGAGATTGGCTCCGAAGCTCGCCCTTCCAATTGCCGGCGAGATTAGCTGTCGGGCTTGGCCTTGAAAGTGGCCTTGAAACCGGTCGCCCGATTTCGTTCGCCCCGTCCAAAAAAAAATTCATTTTTGGAATTTGGTTCTCCCGCATCGGTTCGCAGGAAGACAAACCGATTTAGGCTGCAATGCAAAAAGTGAAACATAAATTGGCGATGCTGTCAAATTGGCCTCAAATGCAGGCGGAATTAAAAGAATTTGCATTTAGAATCCTGTAAACCTTGTTAATCCTGTCTTTTAATTTCGGAACTTGCTTAAATGCGTGAACGAAATTTAATGCGATTGTTGATTACAATTTGTGTATTCGCCATTTTGTTTTCCGTAAAAATTTTTGCGGCGAACGAAATGTATCGCGCCGTGAATTTTTCACCGCCGGACGTGCCGCGCGAATTTCGCGCCGCGTGGATCACGTGCGTCGCATCGAATGCCGATTGGCCGTCGCAATCCGGCTTGAGCGTCGAGCAACAAAAAGCGGAGTTGATTTCGTTGCTCGACCGCGCGGCGCAATTGCATTTGAACGCAATCATTTTTCAAGTGCGACCGGCGAGCGATGCGATGTATCAATCGTCCATCGAACCGTGGTCGGAATATCTGACCGGCACGCAGGGCAGGGCGCCCGAACCATTTTACGACCCGCTTGCGTTTGCGATTCAAGAAGCTCACAAGCGCGGACTGGAATTGCATGCGTGGTTCAATCCATTTCGCGCATGGCATCCGCTTTCAAAATCTTCGGTCGCGGCAAATCACGTCACAAAATTGCATCCCGAATGGATTTGCAAATACGGCGAGCAGACGTGGCTCAATCCCGGAAATCCCGAAGTGCGCGATTATGTTTTGCGTGTCGTCATGGATGTCGTGAAGCGCTACGACGTGGATGGCGTGCAGTTCGACGACTATTTTTATCCGTATTACGACACAGAAGCCGGCGATTTTCCCGACTTGGAAACGTGGAAACAATTCGGCTTGCCGCGGCATTTGACGATTGACGATTGGCGCCGCGCGAACGTGGACCAATTCATTTACGACGTTTCGAAAAATGTTAAAGTCGCAAAGCCGTGGGTGAAATTTGGCGTTTCGCCGTTTGGCATTTGGCGTCAAGGCTACCCGCCGCAAATCAAAGGTCTCGACGCTTACGCGACGATTTATGCCGATTCGCGATTGTGGCTCGCCAGCGGCTGGGTGGATTATCTCGCGCCGCAATTGTATTGGGCGACTGACGACACGCCGCACAGCTTTTCGGTTTTGCTCAATTGGTGGGCGCAGCAAAACGTGAAAGGCAGACAAGTTTTCGCGGCGATGAGCGCGGCAAATGTGCCGGACAAATTTTCGGCAAATGAAATCGCGCGGCAAATCCAAACCGTTCGCACACAAAAAGGCGCGAGCGGTGAAATTTATTTTCATTTGAAAAATCTGATTGATGACGGCTCGCTCGGCGGAATTGTCAGCCGCGAAAATTTTCAAATGGCATTGCCGCCGCCGATTTCTGGAAATTCATTTCCTCTGCCGCAGCCCGCAATTTCCGTTACAACGGCTTCAACCAATTTGGTCGTGCGCTGGGAAATGCCGACGAACCAATTATTGAAATCGTGGCTGTTGCAATGTCGCGGCACGAACAATTTATGGACGACGCAGATTCTTCCGTCATCGCAAACCGGCTGCACATTTTCCACGTGGAAGCCGGACATCATTTGCGTAAGCGCAATGGACCGGTTTGGCAATCTGGGTTCGCCTGCCGTTATGAAAAAAATTCCACCTCCGCCACCGCGCACCGGCAAAGCAGGACAAATTATTTACATGCGTTGAAAAATTTTCGGAGGGCAGAATCTCCGCGATACTAAAAAGTTGCTCTGAAGAAATAAAATTGGTTTTGGAAGGGCTGTAAGCCGAATTCTGTCTGCGCTCTTACGAGCGGAGAGAATCATTTATCTGTGCGACCGATACCCGGAATCCGTCTGCTTTCGCGGACTGGAGCGGGCCGCTCCAAGGATTCCCTATTTGGCCTTGCACCCGATGGGGTTTTCCGTGCCGCGTCGCTTGCGCTTCGCGCGGTGCGCTCTTACCGCACCTTTTCACCCTTACCTCTGAACTTGCGTCCAAAGGCGGTTTAATTTTCTGTGGCACTATCCGTCGGAATTTTCATTCCGCCCGCGTGTATCTCAATCGAACGGACTTGAGTTACGCGGCATCGCGCCCAATGGTGTTCGGACTTTCCTCTTCCAACTTGCGCTGAAAGCGATTCTCCGCCCTTCCAAAACCGTAACAATAGTATCGCAAAAAGATGAATTTACAAGTTGGATTAAACAAACAATAAGCCGAAACGATGAAAACTTAAACTGCCTTTGTTTGTTGTTCAATTGCGCGAAGATATGGGCCAGTCCAATCTTTTTCCCATGTTGGATGTATCAATTGAGCCCTCAACAGTTGTGAGCGTGCTTCATCCAAATTTTTCAAATGATAATTGGAAATGCCGGCGTAATACCAAGCATATCCATCGGCGGGATTTGTTTGTTGAAGTTCCAAAGCAATTTTCAAGGCTTCTTTATATCTTCCGCCGTCCGTCATTTGTTTTATTTCTTTATGCTTAGGATTTCTATTTGAATTTTTATTTTGCAATTCTTCCATTCGTCCCATGGATTTTTTCGTGAATAAAAAAGTCCTCAAACCTGCGATTGTTTGAATAATCATACATATCGCAATAATCCACAGCGCTGTTTCCTGGGAGTTGCTCATGAGTTGTTACTGATATGACTGCTGTTGAAAGTTGTCGAGAATTTATTTACTCCGCCGCGGCCAACTCCATGTCGCGTGTGTAGTAAAGAATCCGTCCGCAATTGATACACGCGACGATTTCCTTTTGCGCTCTGCAACTGACCAAAACCTGTGCCGGCAATTTCATATGGCAACCGCCGCAAACACCGTGATTCACGCCCACCACCACGTTATCGCCTTTGCTTTTCAACAATCGCTCGTAACGGCTGCGCGCAACCTCGTCCACCGCTGAAGCAAGTTCTGCGCGACCACTCTGCAATTCCGCCAATTCCTTTTTTAAATTCTCTTCGCGCTGATTCAACTGGCCGATTTGGTCATCCACCAGTTTCTTCGCGGCATTCGCTTCCGTCGTCGCGCGCGCCACTTCTTTTTGCGCAGCTTCCGTTTGCTCCATCAATTCGATTTCTTTGTCTTCAATCTTCGTGATGTCGGCTTTGCAGCCGTCAATTTCATGCGCCAGCGCGCGATATTCTTCGTTCTTGCGCGTCTGCAATTGCTGGTTCGCGTATTTTTCGATTTGCGTTTTTTTGGATTCGACTTCGAGTTCGAGCCGCTTGCGTTCCGATTCGATTTGCTTCACGCGATTTTTCGCGGCTTCCAATTGCGATTGCGTCGCGGCGGCCTTGGCTTTCAAGCCTTCGCGTTCGGGTGAAATGTGGGCGAGTTCCTGTTGAACGCGATTTAATTTGCGGTCGCGGTCCTGCAAGACGAGAAGTTTCTCAATCGTTTCGAACATTGAAATGACAAGCGTAGCGAGCATTTGAATTTAAGTCAAAAAGGTTTTCCGCAGATTACGCAGATTCACGCAGATTAAAAAACTCTTTCCCTTCATCTGCGAAAATCTGCGTAATCTGTGGACAAAATGATTTGGCGATTCAGTTGTCGGCAGCTAACCTGTCGCCATGCGTTTTATCGGCAACGTCATCGAAAAAATGCAGCGGCATCCCAAACGGGTCGTTTTTCCCGAAGGCACCGAGCCGCGCATCTTGCAAGCCGCGCGACAATTCTACGCGCTGCGGATGGGCGTGCCCATTTTGCTCGGCGACCATGACAAAGTAAAAGCCGTCGCCGACAAATTAAATGTCCCCCTCGACGGCATTCGTATCATCAATCCCGCATCGAGTGAAGACACGGATAATTTTGCGAATCGTTTTTTCCGTTTGCGCCGCGAGAAAGGCGTGAAGGCGCAGGAAGCGCGCGAAGCGATGCTCCAGCCGAATTTTTATGGCGCGATGATGCTCGCGATGCATCAGGCGGACGGCTTGGTCTCCGGCGCGTCGCACATTACCGGCAGCGTGCTGCGCCCGCTCTTTCAAATCATCAAAGTCGCGCCGGACATTCACACGGCGTCGAGTTGCATGGTCATGGAAGTCGAAGACACGCGCATCGGCGAGCAAGGCGTTTTGTTCATGGCCGATTGCGGCGTCATTCCTGACCCGACGGTCGAACAACTCGCCGACATCGCCGTTTCCACTGCGCGACTCGCGCGCCACATGCTCGGCGTCAAACCGCGCGTGGCCATGCTTTCATTTTCAACGAAAGGCAGCGCATCGCACGCGAGCGTCGGAAAAGTTCAAGCTGCGACTGCGCAAGCCCGACGCAAGGCAGAACAATTATTTTTGGAAGCCGAATTCGACGGTGAAATGCAGGTGGACGCCGCGCTCGTTCCTGAAATCGCCGAAAGAAAATTGCAGGAAAGTCAGGTCGCCGGTCGCGCGAACGTTTTGATTTTCCCCGACCTCAACGCCGGCAACATCGCGAGTAAAATGGTTCGCCTCGTCGGACGCGCGAACGCTTACGGAAATATTTTGCTTGGCCTTAATCGTCCGGCCGCGGACGTTTCGCGCGGTTCGACGGCGCACGATATTCTCGGTGTTGCCGCAATTGTCGGCGTGCAATCTACTGATTACCAAAAATTGTATCCGGGTGCGGATGCAAAATTGCCGGGCGACGAATGAACACTTCGACTCCGCGCGTTTTCATCGCCGCCACGCGCCAGAACGATGGCAAGACCACCACCTCGCTCGGGCTCATCGCTGCATTACAGAAATTTTTTCCGCGCATCGGCTACATCAAACCCGTCGGCCAGCGCTTCGTGGAAATCGAATCCGAAAAAATTGACGAAGACAGCGTGCTGATGGATTCGGTTTATCGCATGAACACGCCGCTCGTGGACATGAGCCCGATTGCCGTCGAGCCGGATTTCACGCGCAAATATCTTCAAGCTGCGAACAACGAAGCGCTCGTCAAAAAAATTCAGAAAGCCTTCGACCGCGTCGCATGGGAAAAAGATTTTGTGCTATGCGAAGGCAGCGGCCATGCCGGAGTTGGCTCCGTTTTCGATTTGTCCAACGCGCGCGTAGCAAAAATTCTTGGCGCAAAAGTCATTATCGTTTCGCAAGGGGGCATCGGAAAGCCAATTGACGAAATTTCTCTCAACCAGGCGTTGTTTGAAAAAGAAAACGTTGAAATCATTGGCGTGATTTTGAACAAAGTGCTTGGCGAAAAAATTGAATACGTTTCCGATTTCGCGCGGCGCGGATTGAAGCGCAAAGGATTGGAACTGCTCGGCGTTTTGCCGCACCAACAAATTTTAAGTAACCCTACGCTCGAGTTGATTCGCGAAGAATTGCACGCCGAATTGCTCAATGCGCCGCCCGCGCTCAATACACTGGTGGACGACGTTGTTGTCGGCGCAATGAGCGCGCAAAATGCGATTCCATTTTTCAAACGCGGCGTGCTGCTCATCACGCCGGGCGACCGCGAAGATTTGGTTCTCGCCGCGGGCGCGACGACCAATCCAAATAGCGAAGATAAAATGGCTGGAATTGTTTTGACCGGTGGTTTGCGTCCCGGCGCAAATGTTTTGAAAGCTATTCAATCCATGCCGATTCCAGTTTTGCTTGCGAAGGCAGACAGTTACGAAGTTGCGTCGAAGGTGAACAATCTCATCGTTAAAACGCGTCCCGCCGACGCCGAAAAAATTTCGCTCATCCGCGACATCGTCGCCAAACACGTGAATGTGAAAAAAATCATTGATTCACTTTGAAAATAAATCCTGCATTAAAAAATTTGCCGGTTTATCAACCCGGACGCCCAATCGAAGAAGTTGCGCGCGAATTAAATTTGCCCGCCGACTCAATTATCAAAGTCGCGTCGAACGAAAATCCATTCGGTCCATCGCCGCTGGCAATCGCGGCGATGCAGAAAGCAATTGCCGGTGTGAATCTTTATCCCGATGGCAATGCGTTTTATCTCAAACAAAAACTCGCGGCAAAACTTGGTGTTGAACCAATAAATTTAATTCTCGGCAACGGCTCGAACGAAATTATCGAATTTATTGCGCATGCGCTGCTCGCGCCGGGCGATGACATTGTCGTTTCGCAATTCTGTTTCGCGATTTATCCCATCGTCGCAAAAATGATGGGCGCAAATGTCATCACTGTTCCGGCGAAAAATTACGGACACGATTTACCCGCGATGCTGCGCGCCATCACGCCGAAGACAAAGATTATTTTCGTCGCCAACCCAAATAATCCCACCGGCACACTCGCACCGCGCGAGGAAGTCATCAAATTCGTCAACGACGTTCCCGATGACGTGCTGCTGGTGATGGACGAGGCTTATATCGAATTTCTGGCCGACGCGGTGGATTTGGTTCCGCTGATTCGCCTCGGCGCGCGCAAAAATCTAATTCTGATGCGGACATTTTCAAAAATTTACGGCCTCGCCGGATTGCGTATCGGCTACGGCATCGGAAATCCTGA
>JAJPKI010000157.1 GCA_021323835.1 Verrucomicrobiota bacterium
AATTAATCCCGACAGCGGCGTCATTCCGATGAACACCATGCCGGCTTCCGCAGGGTCGGGTTACGACCCGATTTTTATCCAAACAGAATTCCAAAAAATGCAATCGGAAGTGGTTTTAGACCGTGTCATCCGCGCGCTGGACCTTAACAACAAATGGGGACAAAAATACGGCGGCGGCATTCCCTTCAAAACCGAAGACACCGTCCAGTGGCTCAAAAACAAAATGGGATTAAGCGTTGAGCGTAACACCAAGTTGATTGACATCCGCGTTTCCAGCGACGACCCAAATGAAGCGGCGCGTCTGGCCAATGCCATTGCGCAGGCATACCAGGAATATCGCCTCGACCTTTGGCGTTCAAATACCCTGGTAGGCATCCGCGCTTTGGAAGACAAATACCAGCAGGACGAAGAAAATATTCAAGCAGTGCAAACCAACGTCAATCGCTTGCGCGAAGAATTGCACATCATCGACCTGGATCCAAATGCGTTGACGCCCAGTCCCACGCTTACCGCCGGCGACATGGCCAAATACAACGACCAGAGAATTCAATTGGAAAATAATTACGCCCAGCAATTCACCATGCTTTCGCAATTAAAAGATTTGCAAAAAACAAATCCCGTTGCGATGCGCGACGTGCTGCCGCGCATGACCGAAGACTCCGCGCTCGCCGGCTTGCTTGATAAATGGCACATGGCTTTGCAAAGTTACATTTCTGCGACGAACGATTACGGCCCGCAAAGCCCTGAAGTGTTGCGCGGGCAATCCATGATTCGCGAGTTGGACCATGAAATAGACGCCAGCGTCAACGGCGTCATGGTCGGCCTCGAAAGCAAAGTCAACGCCCTCAAAGCATCGCTGGATAATTTGACCGTTACACTGCAAAGCGCCATCAGCAATGATTTGGCCGAAGCCAAGCGCGGCCAGCCATATTGGGAGGAAAAACGGAAACAGGCGAACATGATGGAATTGCATAAATTGCTTCAAGCCAAAATCACAAATGAAGAAACCGATTTAGGAATTCCCAAAACGACCATGGTCACAACGGTCAACTACGCGCAACCCGGCAAAGGTCCCGACCGCCCGAATAAAACGCTTAACATCGTTTTAGGCGTCGTCGTCGGTTTGCTCGTCGGCATTGGCCTCGCCTTTTTCATCGAATATCTCGACACGAGTGTGAAAACAATTGACGACGTCGAACGCGCATTGCAAGCGCCCGTGCTCGGCGTCATTCCGCAAGACACCGGATATCTTATTGACGAAGGTTCCGAAAGCCAGCACGCCGAAGCCTATCGCGTCCTACGCACCAATCTTTTATTCTCCCGCAAAGATGACAAGTTAAACACTATCGTCGTCGTCAGCGCCGGAGCCGGCGAAGGCAAATCCACTACGACGTTAAATCTCGCCACGGTTTTTGCGCAAGCCGGTCATCGCGTGCTCATTGTGGATTCCGATTTGCGCCGGCCGACGCTTCACAAAGTTTTGCAAGTCAGCAACGGCATCGGCCTCACCAATTATCTGCTCAAACAAAATTCTTTGGAAGAAGTCATCCAGCGCAGCAAAGTGCCGACGCTTGACCTCATGGCCAGCGGCAAATTACCGAGCAGTTCCATGAACATCCTTGGTTCGGCGCAGATGAAAGAAATGATTACCGAACTCAAGCAGCGTTACGATTACGTTTTTTTCGATTCGCCGCCAATTATGGGCGTAAGCGACGCCGCCGTCCTCGCCAGCGAAGTGGACATGGTCATTCAAGTCATTCAATACCGCCGCTATCCGCAGCCGATGAATATCCGCGCCAAACAGCTCATTGAAAAAGTCGGCGGCAATCTCGTCGGCATCGTTCTCAACAACATCAATATGTCGCAGGACGAAAGCTATTACTATTACAGCGGTTATTATCATGGATATTACTATTACTCGAAGGCTGACGAAGAACAGAACAACGAGGCTAAAACACAAGCCGGCGAAGGCGATACCGACCGCACCGGCATCAAGCAAAAGTATTGATGCTTCCGGGAATTCGTAACGATAAATAAAATGAAATTATTTTTTCAAAATTTGTTCGCAGTATTTTCGCTGCTGGGAATTTTGACGCTCACCGGCTGCGGCTCCGCCCGACCGCACGACGCATTTGTAATGGACAGCCCGAAACATTTAGCCGACCTCGCTCGCCTTCGTGTCGGCCAAACGGTAGTAGTCGCCTTTTCCGGCGCACCGACCGCAATTGACACTCATACTGAAGTCATTAAAGAAGACGGCACCATCACCCTGCCGCTCATCGGAAAAATTTATGCCGTCGGCAAAACCATCGGCGAATTACAAACTGAAATTTACGCCGATTACGTTCCCAAATATTACGTCCGCCTTACCGTCACCGTCAGTTCCGGCGACATGGTTTATTACGTTGCCGGCGAAGTCCGCTCTCCCGGTGTCGAAACTTATCGCAGCGACATCACGCTCACAAAAGCCATCCAGGCCGCCGGCGGTTTGAGCGAATACGCTTCGTCGAAAAAAATTTGGATCACTCACGCCGGCAAGCGCGTTAAAGTAGATTACCTGGGCGCGCTGCAAGACCCGTCCAAAGACGTGCCAATTTTCCCGGAAGACCAGATTCTCGTCGGCAAAAGTATTTTCTGATGATTCAACTCCGCGTTCTTTCCGGAAAACAGGCGGGCAGCCAAACGGTCGTCCGCCATTTTCCTTTTCGTATCGGACGTACCGCGCAAAACGATTTGCAAATCGAAGACGACGGCGTTTGGGATTCGCATTTAACGCTCGAACTCAATCGCGAGAACAAACGAATTACCCTCGCTGTTGCGCCCAATGCATTTGCCGCCGTCAACAATCACGCCGTCCAATCCGCGCCTTTAAAAAATGGCGACGTCATCAGCTTCGGCTCCGCAAAAATTCAATTCTGGCTCGCCGCCGTGAAACAACGCGGCTTGCGCCTGCGCGAATTGTTTGTGTGGATAATTTTAATTGCCGTTACGGTCGCGCAATTCTTTCTGATTTATTGGCTGCTGAAATAAATTGGTGGGGCGAGCGTTCTCGCGAGCCGAAATTTCAATGCCTGAAATGCCGAACGCTCGTAAATGCCATCGCCATATTTCTTTCATCCGCCGCCGCAATTACATCAGCATCTTTCACGGAACCGCCCGGCTGAATTGCCGCTGTCGCGCCCGCTTCTGCCGCCGCGATGAGCCCGTCCGGAAATGGAAAAAATGCGTCGCTGCAAATCACGCTGCCTTTGAGCGACAATTTTGCCTCGCCCGCTTTCCAAACCGCGATGCGGCTGGAATCCACGCGGCTCATCTGTCCCGCGCCGACACCGAGCGTTCTGTCCGCGCTGCAATATAAAATTGCATTCGACTTCAAATGCTTTACCACGCGCCAGCCGAACAGCATAGCGTTCAATTCTGCTTCCGTCGGCTGCCGCTTCGTCACAATTTTCAATTCCGCGCGCGAAACCATTTTCAAATCGCGCTCCTGCATCAAAAATGAATCCGCGCCGACACTGCGCACATCGAAGTGCGAACCTTCATTCGGCGATTTCAAAATTTTCATCAGCCGCAGATTTTTTTTCTTTTGCAAAATTTCCAGCGCTTCCGCCGAAAAATCCGGCGCGACAATCACTTCACTGAAAATTTCAGCAATTGCGTTGGCGCAATCGCCGTCCAAAATTTTGTTCGTCGCGATGATTCCGCCGAACGGAGCCTGTTTATCCGTCGCAAATGCTTTGTCCCACGCCTCGCGCAAATTGTTTCCCTGTCCAACGCCGCAGGGATTTGTGTGTTTCAAAATCGCCAACGTTGGCGCGTCTTTTTCGAATTCTGAAATCAGTTGCGCCGCCGCTGTTAAATCCAAAATGTTGTTGTAAGAAAGTTCCTTGCCGTGAAGCTGCTGAAAAAATTCCGAGAATTTTCCGTAAAGCGCGGCGGTCTGATGCGGATTCTCGCCGTAACGCAGTGGCTGCGCCAGTGGCGCAAACAGATTAAGCGCCGTCGGCAAATTGGAACTCGCCGTTTTGAATTCTTTCTGCAAATGTGCCGCAATCGCGCCGTCGTAAGCCGCCGTGCGCGTAAAAACTTTTGCTGCGAGCGTGCGCCGCAATTCCAGAGTCGTATTTCCACTTGCAGAAATTTGCTTCGCGACATCGGAATAATCCATCGGGTCAACCACCACCGTCACGCTGTCGTGATTTTTAGCCGCGCTGCGCAACATCGAAGGCCCGCCGATATCAATGTTCTCAATCGCTTCGTGCAAACTGACATTCGGCTTCGCGACGGTTTGCTCGAACGGATACAAATTCACCACGACCAAATCAATCGGCGCGATGCCGTGCGATTTCACCGCGGATTCGTGCGTCTCATTGCCGCGAATGTAAAGTAATCCGCCGTGAACTTTCGGATGCAGCGTTTTGACGCGGCCGTCGAGCATTTCGGGAAAGCCCGTGTGCTCGCTGATGTCCTTCACTTTGAGTCCCGCTTCGCGAAGTGTCTTGGCCGTGCCGCCGGTGGAAATGATTTCGATGTTTGCCTGCGCGAGAATTTGTGCGAAAGGAATTAAACCGGTTTTGTCGGAAACGGAAATGAGCGCGCGTTGGATTTTTGACATTGCGGGGGAAAATTTCCCAAATTAAACGCCACTTCACAAATCAAAACGCGGTAACAATTTCAATTCCAGTTGCGTCTGGCGATTTATGAAACGATTGCTTCGACTCGGAATGGCGATTTTCCTTGGCGCATTTTCACAAATCGCGCGCGCCGATTATCAGCCGTCGCCCGGCACAAATGCCGTGGATTTCATCCGCTTCGATTGGCATGACGTTGCGCGCAACCGTGACGTGCCGGTGAAAATTTATTTTCCGAAAACCGGCAGCAATCTTCCGGTCATCATTTTTTCGCACGGTCTCGGCGGCTCGCGCGAAGGTTACGAATATCTCGGCCGCGAATGGGCGAGTCACGGCTATGCTTCCGTTCATTTGCAGCACCTCGGCAGCGACACGGCAGCGTTTGATGTGGCCGGCGGACTTTTGAAAATGAAAAGCGCGATGCAAAAAATTATTGCCGACCCGCAAAATACAATCAATCGCGCCAAAGATGTGACCTTCGTGATTGACCAATTGGAAAAATTGAACGCTACCAATTCGTCCCTGAAAGGAAAATTGGATTTGTCACGGCTCGGCATGGGTGGACATTCGTTCGGCGCGGCAACGACGCTCGTTGCTTGCGGTGAAGAATTGCCGGTCGTAACCAATTCGCTCGCCGACTCGCGAATCAAATGCGCGATTGCGATGAGCGTGCCCACGCCGTTGAACGGGCCGCATTCGTCGTCGGCGTATTCGGGAATCAAAATTCCGGTTTTCGTGATGACCGGCACGGAAGATTCCGGTTTTGCCGCACCGCGCGACCGCCGGATGGCCTTCGACCAGATTTCTGTCGCCGGAACGTGCTTCGTGAATTTTGACGGCCTCGACCATATGACTTTTTCCGGCCATTTGTATTCACGCGAGGGCGACAAGGACAAAAAATTTCAGCCGCTCATTTGCGCGGGCACGACGGCATTTTGGGACGCGCATTTGAAAGGAAATGCCGATGCAAAAAATTGGCTGGAGCGCGGCGGCTACATCAAATTCATCGGCGACAGCGGAAAATTTGAAATTAAATAGCCGCAAAAATTATTTCGTTGCCGCGGCCATGTCCTGACCGATGGCGCGCTGCAAGTTCGCGCGCGCCACGTCGTAATCGTGCAGCGCCTGCACTTGTGTCGTGCGCGCTTGCGTAAGCGCGGTTTCAGCGTCGAGCACGTCCAATTGCGTGCCGGTTCCGGCTTGTTGCCGCGCGTTGGCTTCGCGCAAGGCTTCATCGGCTTCTTCCTGAACTTTTTCCTGCGATTGCAAAACTTCCTTCGCTTCGATGAATTGCGAATATGCCGTGCGCACTTGCAGTTCGATTTGCCGTGATTCGTCGGCCAAATCCGTTTTCGATTTTTCAAATTGCGCCTTTGCCTGCACAACTTTTCCATGCGTCAGCAAGCCGTCGAAAATGTTCCAGCTCAATTCGCCGCCGAAGTTCCAGCCGTGCAGCGTGTAACCCAAATCGTTCGGGTCAACGAATTGCGAATTGTTCCAGTTGTAACCCGCGAACGCTGAAATCGTCGGCTGATAACCGGAGCGCGCGTTGACGACGCTCAATTTTTGCAGCGTTTCATTTTCGCGCGAGGCTTCCAGTTCGCTGCGCTGCGACAACGCCTGCCGAATCGCATCCGGCAAATTGATTTCATACGGCGCGTCGTCGAGCGTGTCGGTCAATTGCAGCGGCACGTCTTCAAAAATATCGCGCGGCAAATTGTAACCGAGCAAATTGGATAAATTATTTTTCGCGATGCGATAATCGTTTTTTGCGCGAATTAAATTCGGCCGCTCGTTCGCGACGGCAACTTCCGCGCGTAACACGTTGAATTTTGGAACAGTTCCCGCGTTGTAACGGTTTTGCTGGTCGTCCAGTTCCTTTTGCAACAAATTCACCGAGGCTTCGTGAACCGTCACTTGTTGGTTCGCGAGCAGCACATCATAATATGCCGTGCGCACCGCAAGCAACGCATCGGCCACGGTGGTGTTGAATTGCGCGACCGCTTGTTTTTTTGTTGCGCCCGCCGCGCGCAACGCTGCAATCGTTTTTCCGCCATTGTAAATGACCTCCGTTGCTTGCACACCGACATTCCAGCTTTGGTTGGGGAATTGATTCGTGCTCGCTGGAAAGCTTTCAATGGCGCTTTGCTCCGTGTGTTTGTATTGGCCGCCGGCCGTCACTTGCGGCAACGCCACCGCGCGCGTCTGAATTACCACACCTTGCGACGCGCGCAGGTCATTTTGCGCTTTTAAAATCGCGGCATTTTGCTGCAACGCAATATTCAGGCAATCCACCAATGAAAGCGGCTTCGTAATTTGGCCAATCGAATTGGTCGCCGCATTTTGCGCGTAAATGTTCGCCGCGACGCTAATCGCCGATAACGACAAAATAAATTTCAATTTTTTCATGGGACAAAATTCTTTAACGCTTCTTCGCGGACAAATGTTTCATCGCTGCCAGCGAAAAATTCGTGATATGGTCGGCCAATTGCTCGACGCTTGCGCCGTCCTGCGGCAGTTCGTTTGGGAAAAGTCGCGAAATCACCGGGCTGCAATGTTTGTAAAACGTGCATTGGCTCA
>JAJPKI010000226.1 GCA_021323835.1 Verrucomicrobiota bacterium
AGTTCGTCTGCCGTCTGGCAATGAAAAGCAAGCAATCCAGAAAGGCGAATTTTTTAAGCGTCTTAGAGAGGCCATGTTACAACCAATGTTACAACATCAATTACGTTTGGCAAGGTCAAATATGTCGAATTTACTGGAAGTTTAATGTTAAACTTGGCAGGAATTGTTATACAGGTTCAAGTCCTGTCGTGGGCACCATCAAAATTCTCAAAATGAGTTCACGGTATATGGGGTTTTTCCCGCATTTTCCGTCGCGAACTTGCAAATTGCCGATTTTTCGTTTCTCATTATCGCGATGTGGCGATGCTTCATGTTGGCGGCGGTGCTGGCGCTGACGGGAAAAATTTCCTTCGGCGCGGAATCCGCCGTGGTGGATTTGGATTACGTGGCCAAACGCGCGCTCGAACGCGCGGAGAAACCGTTTCATTCGCCTCGCGCGGATTTACCGAAAGTTTTGCGGCAGGACAATTTGAATTACGACAAGTATCGCGAAATCCGTTTTCGTCGCGACAAGGCATTATGGACGGAAGACGACCTGCCGTTCCGCATCGAATTTTTTCATCCGGGCTATTTGTATCAAGAACCGGTGCATGTGAACGAATTTTCCGCGACGCACGTTCAACAAATCCGTTTCAATCGCGATTTCTTCGATTACGGCAATTTGAAAATTCAAAATGAAATCCCCGGCGACACCGGCTACGCGGGATTTCGCATTTTGTATGCGTTGAACAAATCAAATCAATTGGACGAGCTCGGGGCGTTTTTGGGCGCGAGTTATTTCCGATTGCTCGGCAAAGACCAGCGCTACGGCCAATCCGCGCGCGGACTGGCATTGAACTCCGGCGAACTCGACCGGCCTGAAGAATTTCCGATTTTCACAGATTGGTGGCTTGGCAAGCCGGAGAAGGACGACACACAATTGATTTTGTATGCGTTGCTGGACAGCCCGAGTTGCACCGGCGCTTATGAATTTGACGTTCATCCCGGCGAAACGACAACCGCCGACGTAAATGCGATTTTGTATTTTCGCGACGTAAAAAATGTTCATGCCTACAAAACTAATCAGGCCGCGATAAAAACCATCGGCCTCGCGCCGTTGACGGCGATGTTTTGGTTCGGCAAAAATTCCGAGCGCAAGTTCGACGATTATCGCACGGAGGTTCACGATGCCGACGGTTTGCTGATGAAAATGGGCAACGGCGAAACCATTTGGAATCCGCTCGACAATCCGTCCACGCTGCGCCATCAGGTTTTTCACGCGCCGGACATAAAAGGTTTCGGATTTTTCCAGCGCGAACGTTCCTTTGCCGCGTATCAGGACAGTTTCAATCCTTACAATCGCACGCCGACGCTGTGGATTGAACCGCGCGGCGATTGGCACGACGGCGATTTGCATTTGCTGGAATTGAGCGCAGATTGGGAAGGCCTGGACAACGTTGTCGCATTTTGGGATCCGAAAGAAAAACCCGCGCCGATGCAGCCGTTCAAGTTCGGCTATACGATGTATTGGGAAATGGGTGAAGCGGAAATAAAACATTCTGAAAACCGCGTCGTTTCCACGCGCGCGGGCATTGACCCGGCCACGCCGGATTGCCGCGAATTTATTATTGATTTCAAAGGGCCGAAACTGGACACGCTCACGTCGCAAAATCCGGCGAAAATCGTCGCCAGTTGCAGCACAAACGCGGTGATTGTGGACGCGCAAGTTTTTCCGTGCGAAGAATTGAAAACATGGCGCGCAGAAATCAAATTACGGCCAAATGCCGGCAATAAAAATCCGGTGGACTTGCGCTGCACGCTGCAAAACGGAACGAACATCGTGAGCGAAACATGGACTTACCAATGGAGCCCGCCGTAAATCCCGCCGCGCTGCTCGGCGCGTCCGGTTCGCTTGCCGGACGCCCGCTGGAAGAATGGAACGCCGCCTACGGAAAAGTCGAAAGTTATTTCCACGCTTTGCGCGTCCGCAACAAGGCGCTGCTTGGCCAGCTCGTTTTGCGCGTGCTCGAACGCGCCATGCGCCGCGCCCCGCACGAATTAAATCGTTCCGCGACGCAAATCGCCGCCGAAGAAATGGACCGGCTCGTCACCGAATGGTTTTCCGATGTGCTGCAATCGCCGTTGACCAAAGCCGACAACACACTTTCCACGCGCGGACGGCTCGCGCTCTTGCTCGCGGACATGCCGGGCAAATGGCAGGAACAATTTCTCCGCCCCGGGCCGTGGCCAAAAGAATTTACCACCGCGATGCGCGAAACTTTTTTGCGCGCCGGACCGGATTTTCAATTGTCGCAAATGACGCCGCGCCCGCTCGACCTCGGTGCAATTGCCACGCTGACGAATCTCGGAAAATATCCGTATTTGCGGATGCTGATTGTCTGGACGATTTTCGCGGGGTTGCTCATTTTGATTTTTTGGCTCACGCACAGCGAAGAAACATTTTTTGCAGCGGTTCAAAATTTAATTTCCCGCATTTCCGACTTTTTCGGAAGCCTTGGACATCATGGCTGACGCGAAAACCATTTCCATCGCGCCGCTGCCACGAATCGCCCGTGGCTGGCGGCTGTTCATTTTTTTTACTTCCGCGCTCGTGTTGACAGGATTTGTCTCGATGGTTTTTGCTGATTTGCTTTGGCGCACCGGCTGGTCAGCCTCGCGCACAATTCTTTTGGTTTTGTTCGTCATTTTATTTTGGTTCACAGCGGTTGGTTGCATGACCGGCATTTACGGATTTGTCCTGCGCGTTTTTGGCACGCGCCAACGCATCACGGCGATTGCGGACTATCGCGGCCAAAATATCGAAGGCGTCAGCACCGCCGTCATTTTTCCGATTTGCAATGAAGATGCGATTCGTGTTTACGAAGGATTGCGCGCGACGTATGAATCACTGAAAAAAACCGGCAAGCTCGCGAACTTCGATTTTTTTATTTTAAGCGACACGACCGACGCGGACAAATGGGTTGAGGAAGAACGGCGCTGGTATGATTTGGTGCGCGAACTGGACGCGCTCGGGAAAATTTATTATCGCCGCCGCCTCGTCAACGAAGGACGCAAGAGCGGCAACGTCCGCGATTTTCTCAACGCGTGGGGACGCCGCTATCGTTATTTTATCTGCTTCGACGCCGACAGTATTATGCGCGGCGAAACGCTCGTGGATTTAGTAAAATTGATGGAAGCGCATCCAACGGCTGGCTTGATTCAAACCGTTCCCGCGCTTGTGAACGCGGAAACTTTGTTCGGTCGCATCCAACAATTTGCCAATCGCCTTTACGCGCCGGTGTTCATCGCAGGACTAAATTATTGGGCGCTCGATTTGGGAAATTATTGGGGACACAACGCAATTATCCGCACCGAGCCGTTCATGCAATTTTGCGATTTGCCGCAATTGCCCGGACGCCGGCCGTTTGGCGGACAAATTTTGTCGCACGATTTTGTCGAAGCCGCGCTGATGCTGCGGGAAAATTGGGAAGTGTGGTTTGCCTACGATTTAGAAGGCAGTTTTGAAGAAGCGCCGCAATCGCTCATCGAAAATGCGCAGCGCGACCGGCGCTGGTGCCAGGGAAATTTGCAGCATTCAATGGTTTTGTTCGCGAAAGGTTTGCGCGGCGTGAGCCGATTGCATTTAACACTGGGAATTTTCGCTTATTTAACCGGTCCGTTGTGGCTTTTATTTTTGCTGACGTTCAATTGGATTTACGGCTACCAGAAATATACAAATCTTTCGACGATTACTTATCCCGCGTTCACGCCGTATTTGCATGTCAGTGGTCGCGCGCATGCGCTTTTGATTTTTATCGTCTGCATGGTCGTGCTCATGCTGCCGAAATTTTTTTCATTGATTGACCTCGGATTCGATTTGCCGCGTCGACGTCAATTTGGCGGACTTGCGCGCGCTACTTTGTCGGTCGTTTGCGAAACGATTTTTTCCACGCTGCACGCGCCGCTGCAAATGCTCTGGCATACGCGATTTGTCGTCACCAATTTTCTCGGCATGAGCACCGGCTGGCCGTCGCAAAAACGCGCGGATGCCGGAACGCCATGGCTTTACGCGGCGCGACGGCATTGGGGACACACACTCGTCGGCCTGATTTGGGGAACTTTGATGTGGCTGCTCGACCCGACGTTATTTTTCTGGTTCACGCCCGTGCTCGCGGGAATGGCGCTGTCCATTCCGTTGAGCGTTTTGACCAGCCGCTCCAAATACGGAATCCGCGCGCGTCAGGCCGGATTATTTTTAACACCGGAAGAAACCGAACCGCCGGAAGAAATCGTTTCGCTCCGCGCGCAAATGAAATTACACGAGCTGGTCGCCGAAACCATTTCGCGAAAACAATTCGGCGGACTCGCCGAAGCTGTGCTCGACCCTTACATCAACGCGATTCACGTTTCGCTCCTGCGCGAAAAACGGTTGAATCCTGTTTACGCCGAACAATTTTCAAAACTCGGCGCGGGCACTGATGAAACGCAAATGCTCGGCGAAAAACTGCTCGCCGAAGGGCCAAATAAATTGAGCGACACGCAACGATTGCTCGTCATGGCCGACCAACGGGTCATGGTCTGGTTGCACCAACAGGCATGGCAGCGCCCGCCCGAAGCCCTCGCGCCGTGGTGGCGCGCGGCGATTGCCGAATACAGCCGGCAATAATTTTCGCGCAAAATTCCCGCCGCAGTTTGCAATTCGCAAAATGCGGATTTAACCGTCAAGACGCAAAGTTCGCCGGGAAAAATAAAATTTTTGCAAAGCATGGCCTTCCCGGCGTGTTTGTGAATAAATATTCTTCGGCACGACATTTGCAGAAAGCATGGCGGTATGTCGAAACGGGATTTTTGGCAGGGAAATTTTTTGATGGTAGCGGCATTTTTGCTTTTGCTGGCGCTGCTCGCCGCCGGTTGTGCCACAACTGACGAAACCAATCCGCCGCGTTCCGTTTCCGAACAATTACTTTTAAGCACCGCCGCTGACCGCGCTTTGACCAATGCCGACTTCACCGTTTTCGCCGGGAAAAAAATTTACGTTGATTCGACGTATTTCGACAGTTACGACTCCAAATACGCGCTCGGCATGATACGCGACGCGTTGAGTTCCGCCGGCGCGCTGCTTATGGATGACGTCACCAACAGCGACATCATTGTGCAAGCACGCTCGGGCGGACTTTCGACCGACAGTTCCGATTCGCTCGTCGGCATTCCAAAAATGGGAATGCCCGTGCCGCTGTCCGGCTCGCTGGCCATTCCCGAATTACCGTTTTACAAATCCGACAAGCAACATTCCATCGCCAAGTTTGAACTCCTTGCTTATGACACCAAATCGCGCCAGCATTTTTATTCCAGCGGTCCGCTCGTTGGCCGCGCTTACAACAACAATCACGCCATCTTCTTTATTTCGTGGAACACCACCGACATTCCCGAAAAGAAAAAGCCGAAGAAACATAAATCTCACGACGAATCGAAGTCCACCGGTTGATTCACAAGCGATTTTTCTTTTCCGCGTTTAAATTCGCGGCAATCTTTTCCGCGTGGAATTGTCCCAAAAAGAAATTCGCGCCGCCGTCAAAAATGCTTTGGCTGAAGACATTGGTCGCGGCGACGCCACAACCATCGCCACCGTTCCTAAAAACTCAAAATCCGTCGCGCTCATGCGCGCGCGGGAAAATTTAGTCGTCGTTGGAATGGAATTTGCTGAAATCGCATTTCGCGAACTCTCGCCGAAAATCAAAATTGAAAAATTAGCGCGCGATGGACAAAAAATTTCCGAAGGGAAAACCATTTTGAAAATTTCCGGCCCGACACGCGCCATTTTGAGCGCCGAACGCGTCGCGCTCAATTTTGTCCAACGTCTTTCCGGCGTTGCGACGCTGACTTCACAATTTGTCCGAGCCATTCGCGGAACAAAATCCAAAATTCTCGACACGCGCAAAACGACGCCCGGCTGGCGGCGTTTTGAAAAATATGCCGTCGTTTGCGGCGGCGGGCAAAATTATCGCATCGGTTTGTTCGACATGATTTTAATCAAAGACAATCATCTCGCCGCGTTGCGACACGAAAAACCAAACGCAATTGCTGCTGCCATTTTCCGCGCGCGGAAAAAATTTCCGAAACTAAAAATCGAACTTGAGGCCGACAATCTCGCACAAGTGGCGCAAGCCGCCGAGGCCGGCGCGGATATTATTTTGCTCGATAACATGGATTTGAAACGCCTGCGCACGGCGGTGAAAATTGTTCGCGGGCGCGCCAAATTGGAAGCCAGCGGCGGCGTAGATTTGTTTTCCGTCCGCGCGATTGCCAGAACCGGCGTGGATTTCATTTCCGTCGGCGCACTGACGCATTCCGCGCGTTCGGTGGACATCGGATTGGATTTTGAATGACGACTGACGCGAAAATTCTTTCTGCGTTGCGCGAAAATGCCGACGGCGTTTCCGGCGCGCAGTTGGCAGAGCAATTGAAAATTTCCCGCGCAGCGATTTGGTCGCGCATCGAAGAATTGCGTTCGCTTGGCTATGAGATTCAAGCCGGTCCGCATTTCGGTTATCGCCTCGTCGGCGAGCCGGATGCATTGCATGCAGACGATTTGCTCGCGCGTCTCGGCAAAACGAAAATCATTGGCCGCGACATCCGCGTTTTTGAACAAACGACTTCGACAAATGACGTGATTGAAAAACTTGCGCGCGATGGCGTGAAAGAAGGCGTTGTTGTTTTTGCTGAATCGCAAACCAAAGGTCGCGGACGGCTCGGGCGCAAATGGATTTCGCCAAATCGCAAAGGTTTATGGTTTTCAATTTTACTGCGGCCGGATATGCGCCCACAGGAAACGACGCAATTGACCGTTGCATCGGCAACAGCCCTGCGCCGCGCGATTGTTTCGGAAACAAAGTTGCAGCCGGAAATCAAATGGCCGAACGATATTTTGATTGGCGGAAAAAAAGTCGCGGGCATTTTGACGGAATTGAGCGCGGAATTGGACAAAGTCCGCCACGTGATTCTAGGAATCGGCGTTGATGTGAATTTGGACGCGGCTGAATTATCGGCAGATTTGAAAAAAATTGCCACGTCATTGAAAATTGAATCCAGTGAGAAAATTTCGCGCGCGGAATTGGCGACGGCGATTTTGCGCGAATTGGATTTCGATTACGGTCGTATTTGCGCCGGAAAATTTTCCGCCGTTGCCGATGAGTGGGAAGAGCATTGCACGACGATTGGCAGAAATGTGACCGTGCAAATCGGCGACCGGAAAATTCGCGGCCGCGCGGAATCGCTGGATGACGACGGCGCATTGCTTTTGCGGACGGAACATGGACATATTGAAAGAATCATCGGCGGCGACGTCGCTTTGGAAAAATGATTTTACTTTTCGACATCGGTAACACGAACACGCATGTCGGGCTTGCGGACGAAAAGCGCGTCGTGAAGCAAATGAACCTGCCGACGCGCGGCTGGTTTGATGGAAATGTTTCCGCGCGAATTAAAAAATTTGCCGGCAAAAATAAAATTGGAAGCGCCGTTTTGTGCAGTGTCGTTCCGCGCGCGACGCCGGAAGTTCAAAAAGTAATTCGCAAGATTTGGAAATTCAATCCGCTGGAACTGAATTCAAAAACGGTTCGCGGAATCGGCATTGATTATCCGAAGCCGGAATCCATCGGCGCGGACAGGTTGGCAAATGCGGTCGCGGCGAAATTCCATTTTAGCGCGCCGGTCGTGGTCGTGGATTTTGGAACGGCGGTGACGTTTGATGTTGTCAACGCAAATGGAAATTACATCGGCGGAATTATCGCGCCGGGTTTGGCGGCGATGACGGATTATTTGCACGAGAAAACGGCATTGCTGCCAAAAATAAAAATCGTCGAGCCAAAAAATGTTGTGGGCAAAAGCACGGAACAGGCGATGCTCACCGGCGCAGTGCATGGTTATCGCGGGTTGGTGCGACAATTGATTGCGGAATTAAAGCGTGAATTGCGCTCAAAAAATTTGCCGGTGATTGCGACGGGCGGTTATGCGAAATTGATTGCTGCGAAGCTGCCGGAAATTTCCGCAGTCAGAAATAATTTGACGTTGGAAGGATTACGTTTGCAAATAAAGTGAAATTTGTTCCGCCAATTTACGGGAACATTTTCAAAACCTAAAACTCTTAACTTTGCGCCGCACATGGCTGAAGGTCTGGACTTTGACAAATTGGTCGCGGATTACTACGCGCCGCTCTATCAATTTGCCATGAGCCTCACTCGCGACGAGGCGGAAGCGTGCGATTTGACTCAAGAAACGTTTTGCGTCTGGGCAAAGAAAGGCCATCAATTGCGCGACGCGACAAAAGTGAAAACGTGGTTGTTCACCACTTTGCACCGCGAATTTCTCGGCTCGCGGCGGCGGCAAACCCGTTTTCCACACACGGATTTGGAAAGCGCGACGGAAGAATTGCCTACGATTTCGCCGACGAATGTCAACCAACTGGATTCAGCGCAATTGCTCGATGCGCTGGCAAAATTGGATGAAATTTATCGCGCGCCGGTCGCGCTGTTTTATTTGCAGGATTATTCCTACAACGAAATTGCCGAGGTTTTGGAAATTCCGCTCGGCACCGTTAAATCGCGCCTGACGCGAGGATTGGCGCGGCTGTATCAATTGCTGAACGAAAAAATTAAATTGTGAATCGCAACGAAGCTAAAAATATTTTGCTGCTTTACCGCACTGAAGCGGACGCCGCCGACCCGCAAATCGCCGCGGCGATTGCGCTGGCGAAATTGGACGCGGAATTGTCGCGTTGGTTTGCGGAACATCGCGCGGCGCAAAATGCGTTGCGTGAAAAATTTCGGCAAATCGAAGTTCCCGGCGGCCTCGCGCAACAAATCATTTCCGAGCAACAGGCGAAATCGAAAACAATTTTGCGCCGTCCAAAAATGATTTTTACGGCAGCGGTTTGCGCTGTCGCCATTTTGGTTGCGCTGGGATTGTTTATTTTTGAAAACAAAAAAGAAAATTTGCCGCGTAATTACAACACGCTGGCGAATTACGAAAATCAGATGATTGGCGTGGCGCGTAGCGTCTATGCGATGGATTTGGCCAAAAACGATTTGACGCAAATTAAAAATTATCTCGCGCAAAATCGCGCGCCGGCGGATTACACATTGACCATGTCGCTGGAAAAAACTGCCGCCACCGGCTGCGCGGTTCAGAATTGGTATGGCGCACATGTTTCCATGATTTGTTTCAGCACCGGCAAGCCCCTGCCAAAAAATCAGCCCGGCGATTTGTGGCTGTTCGTGGTTGACCGGTCGGCGGTCAAAGACGCGCCGCAAACAATTCCGCTGCAAATTGTCACAATCAAAGGCAATGCCACGGCAATCTGGACGGATAACGGCAAACTTTATTTGCTCGGCGTGCAAGGCGACGAGCAAACGCTCCGTAAATATCTCTAACAATTCCGAAATTGCCCGCGCCGCGCATTTCGCGCAAACTCTCCGGCTCAATGTCGAGCAGCCGCAGACAATATCCGTTTCACCTCATCGAACCCAAATGGCAAAAAGTTTGGGACGAACAAAACACTTTTCGCGCATTTAATCCAAACGAGGAAATTCCCGCGAACCATCCGTTCGCGCTTCGTCACGGCGCTGATGCGATGTCGAGGGAAAAGGTGGCCAGCCGCAAGGCTCCAAAGAAATTTTACATCCTCGACATGTTTCCGTATCCGAGCGGCACGGGCTTGCACGTCGGCCATCCCGAAGGCTATACGGCCACGGATATTCTCGCCCGCTACAAACGCGCGCAAGGTTTCAACGTGCTGCATCCGATGGGTTGGGACGCGTTCGGCCTGCCCGCCGAACAATACGCCGTCAAGACCGGCCAGCATCCGCGCAAGACGACCGAGGAAAATATCGCGACGTTCAAGCGGCAGATAAAATCGCTCGGCTTCAGTTACGACTGGTCGCGCGAAATCGCCACGACCGACACGGATTATTTCAAATGGACGCAATGGATTTTTCTCAGGCTTTACAATTCGTGGTTCAATCCGAAAACAAACAAAGCCGAATCGATTGAGACGCTTGAATATCCGACCGATTGCAAGACGGAGATTGAAAAAAGAAATTTCCGCGATTCCAAACGCCTCGCCTTCGTCACCGAAGCGCCGGTCTGGTGGTGCGAACAACTCGGAACCGTTTTGGCAAATGAAGAAGTCGTGGACGGAAAGTCCGAAGTCGGCGGATTTCCAGTCGTCCGCAAACCAATGCGTCAATGGATGCTGCGCATCACGGCTTACGCCGAGAAACTTTTGACGGATCTGGACACAATTGATTGGACCGATTCGCTCAAGGAAATGCAGCGCAACTGGATTGGACGAAGCGAAGGCGCGGAAGTGGATTTCCAAATCGCCGGCTCATCCGAAAAAATTCGCGTGTTCACAACGCGGCCGGACACTTTGTTCGGTGCGACTTACATGGTTTTAGCGCCAGAACACAAACTTCTTCAAAAAATTATTCCAAAAGAATGGCCAACAGAAACGCTTTATTATTGGAAAGGGCCAGGAAAAGAAATTGTGGGACTGCTTCGACCAGGAGAATATCATATTCCTGATTGGGAAAAGGTTTGTATTCCGGATTCTGAAGAAAAGTCTTTACAGCAAGCCGCACAATCCGGGGCAGAAGCCGTTTCAATTAAAGAGTGGAAACCGGTTCCCGATGTTCCTGAAAAAATTCAAAGACAAATCGCTCGCTACAAAGGCGTGGTTTTGGCAACAAGCCCAAATCGCATTACAGTTGCAGTTCCTGGCCCTATAAATTTGGCGGCCATTGATGCGATTTCTTTTCTTCTAAAATGCGAAGTAGAAATTAAAGTTACTTCAGAATCTGAAATTGAAGTCGCGATTAAAACTCATTTCGGGAATCAATATGGCGATTGGAGTCCTTCGGAAGCTGTAAAAAGTTATCAGGAATTTTCCGCAAGCAAATCCGACTTGGAACGAACTGAATTGGCGAAAGAAAAAACCGGCGTGTTCACCGGCGCTTACGCAATCAATCCTGTCAATGGCGAAAGGATTCCAATCTGGATCGCCGATTATGTCCTCGCCAGCTATGGCACGGGCGCAATCATGGCCGTGCCGGCGCATGACGAGCGTGATTTTGAGTTCGCCAAGAAATTTAATTTGCCGATTGTCCAAGTCGTTCAACCGAATGATTCCAAAACCGATTGGCAGGGCTTCACTGATGACGGCATTGCCGTGAATTCCGGTTTCATTACCGGCCTGCC
>JAJPKI010000303.1 GCA_021323835.1 Verrucomicrobiota bacterium
CACGAAGGACGGCACTTTCGGCTGGAGCGCTTCGGCGACGCCTTTGACCTGGTCGAGCGTCAGGATCGCGGTGATGTTCAGCTTGATGCCTTCTTTCGCCAATTCCTTGATCAACGGCAGCGACGATTCATCGCGCGTGTTGGTGATGGGAATTTTGACGTAGACGTTGCGCGCCCACGAATTGATTTTCATCGCCTGACGGCGCATTTCGGGAAAATCGTCGGAAAAAACTTCAAACGAAAGCGGCTTCTCTTTGATGCCTTGCAAAATATCTTTGGCGAAGGCTTCAAAATCCGAAATGCCCACTTTGCGCATCAGTGTCGGATTGGTCGTCAGGCCTTTGATAAGCGGATTGGCGTTGAGTTGGAGCATTCCGGCTTTGTCAGCGCCGTCGGCAAAAATTTTAACTTTTAAATCTTTTAAGGTTCTCATGGGTCTGGAACGAAGAAAATAAACCAGTTCGGCAGATTTTCAATTTATTTTGCCGACAAAATGATGTCCGCCGCTTCCGCCAGATTTTTCACGATGAAATCCGGCTGATATTTCAATTCCTCGGCATAACCGCGATTGACGAAAATCGTTTTGCAGCCGGCATTGTAACCGCAATCCACATCGCGCCAGCGGTCACCGACCATCCAGCTTTGTTTCAAATCAATGTTCAATTCCTTTGCCGCGCGCAGCAACATTCCCGGCTTCGGCTTGCGGCAATCACACTCATTTTCAATTTTACCGGAATGAAAACAAACTTCCACGCGGTCAATCGGCAATTGCGAAACCACGTGCGCGTGAATTTGTTCGACAGTTTCCTGCTTCAAAGTGCCGCGACCAACGTCCGGCTGGTTTGTCGCGACAACGAGTAAAAATCCGGCGGCTTTTAATTTTTTCAGTGCCGTGGGAACTTCGGGAAGAATTTCAAACTCGTTTAAATTTCGCGGCGGAAACGGTTTTGCGTCGCGTTCCAAGGCGCGATTAATGACGCCATCGCGGTCGAGAAAAACTGCACGCGTCATTTCGTAGATTCCCACTTCGTCTGCGCGACTTTCAATTTGGGATGCGACACGAACAAATGCCAAATCACGCCTTGAAACGCTTCGCTGTGCGGCGTCACGTGCGTGGGATTCACCGACGGCACAATCACGCAAGCCGTCGCTTCCTTCGCCGTGTAGCCGCCGTCGCGTCCGACGATGCCGACGACCGATGCGCCGACTTTTTTCGCGAGTTGAATGGCGCTGACGAGATTCGGGCTGACATTCTTTTCCAAATTGCCGCCGCCGACGGAAAAAATCAGCAAGCCGTCTTTGGAATTTAATTTCGAGCCTTTGAGCCATTCGGCAAAAATCGTTGCCCAGCCTTCGTCGTTCGTGCGCGCGGTCAATTCAGAAACGTTGTCCGTCGGCGCGTAAGCCTCGAAGCCGCAGATTTTTCGGAAATCATTCACCGCATGGCCGGCATTTCCCGCGCTGCCGCCAACGCCGAGAATAAATAATCTTCCGCCGCGCTCGCGGATTTTTGCCAGTTCATCCGCGCATTTTTCAATCGCGTCGGTGTTCAATTGCGCGACGACTTGCGACACTTCCGCCAAAAATTCTTTTGCAAAGCTCATGAGAATTTCAAATTACAAATTTCGAGTGATGAATGAAAGCAAAGTTTTGAATCCGATTTGGTGGGGCGAGCGTCCTCGTGAGCTGGTGCTTGCGCACGGCCACCAACGGCGCTAGCAGAGCGCCGCTGCAGCCGCGAAGCGGCGAAAGAAAGTAGCCCACGGCTTCAGCCGTGGGTTTGGATTTCAAAAATGAGAAAGCTCCGACAGGAGCGACAGAGAGTTTTCTTTCGCCCCATCCGGGGCTTGAACAAATCGAACGTCAATTCCCCACGGTTTCACCGTGGGCTATTTCCTTTCGCGCCTCCGGCGCTGGACAACAACACTTCCAATTCCGCCAAGCCCGCAGGCGAGCCGATTTCGTAAAAGCGTTCCGCGACTTCGTAACCGGCCAATTGTTTTTCGTGGACGAGTTTTTGCATCACATCGGCCAAATCGAATTGCGCGTCGGCGGGAAATTTCTCGAAGACCGACGCCTTGAACAAACTCAAGCCGTAATCAATGTGCCGCATGTCCGACGACTTCAATTTTTTGTCGTAAACCTTGATTTCGCCGTCCGCAAAAACCACGTTGCTCGTGTCGTATTTGCCTTCGTTGCGATAAACCGTCATCAAACCCAGCTTGTTGCTGCGACGAAAAAATTCCGCGACGGGCGCGAAATCCAGCGGCAAATACGAATCGCCGTAGAGCACAAAAAATTCTTCGCCAAGTTTCGGCAAGGCGCGCTTGATGGCGCCGCCGGTGCCGAGCAATTTCGGGCCGCCCGCCGTCGTGTTGCTTTGGCGTGGCGAGTCGAAGGAATAATCCAATTGCACGCCGAAATTTTTGCCATTGCCGAAATCGCGCTGAATCATTTCGCCGAGATAGCCGATGCAGAGAACGGCGCGGCGGATTCCGCGCGCATGGAGCAATTCGAGTTGATGCGCCAGAAACGGTTTGCCTGCGACGGGCACGAGCGACTTGGGAATTTTCTCCGTGATAGGCCGCAGCCGCGTGGCGAGTCCGCCGGCGAGAATGGCGACGGGAATTTGGGAAAGCGAAAGGCTCATGAAATCTCGATTTGAAAACCATGCCGCTTACACGAAGCCAAAAAATCCTGACGAAATCTCTCCGCATCAAATCCACCTAATTTCTTTTTTTTCTCAACAAGCACTGACGTAGATTTGTAAACTAAACTCAACGCATAATTAGTAACGGAATCAAGTGGCGTGTTTAGTATTTTCTGAAAATCGGGGCTGATGCCATAGTGGCCGACATTTTCATAAACAGGCACAGGTAATCCCATGATTTTGTCAGTATAACCGCCTACTTTTTTCTGAAACCGGAACGGCCACGACGGACGGCGCTCTGCATGACTCTGAATCAATTCAAAATCTATCCAGAGATGCTGCATCGTTCCGCCATAATCTATGCAGAGGTCTTTGCTAATTGCTTTGAACGCATCATAAAGTTTTGCGCGAATTTCCGACGTGGCGGAATCGCATTTGTTTGCATTGATTGAAAATTCCATAAAGCTCGGAAAATTTTCACGAAATCACCAGCTTCGTTCCCTCGAAATCGAAACGGAAGCGCACTTCTGTCAGTCCGGCCTTCGCCATTGTTTGGCGCAACTTTGTTTTGTCTTCGGCGTAGAACATCAAAAACCCACCGCCGCCCGCGCCGATGAGTTTTCCGCCGAGCGCGCCGTTGGCCATCGCGAGGTCATACCACTCGTTGATTTTCGGATTGCTCATGCCGCCGCTGCGCTGCTTTTTGCGCTGCCAATGCATGTCCATCAACCGCGCGAACTCGGCGAGATTTCCTTTTTCCAATGCAATCTGGCTTTGCAGGCCGAGGTCTTTGACGAAATGCAAATTTTCAATCATGGACTTGTCGTCCGATTTCGATTTTGTGTCCTGCTCTTTCAAAATCGCCGACGCGCTGCGCGAATAGCCGGTGAAAAAGAGAAGCAGATTGTCTTCGAGATTGTCGCGCGTTTCTTTCGATAACTTCAGCGGCCACGCTTCAACTTTTCCATTTTCCAAAAATTTGAAGCACGTGATGCCGCCGTAAGCTGCGATATATTGGTCCTGCTTGCCAATCGGTTCTTTGAGCCGCCCGATTTCAATTTCGCACGCCTGCTCGGCGAGTTCGGCGGGATGAACGAGATTCTTTTTGTGCGCATGCAGCGCCTTGAGCAGCGCTGTCGTGAAACTGCCGCTCGAACCGAGGCCGGTTCCCGCAGGAATGTCGGCCATTGAAGTCAATTCAAGCGATTGTCCGCCAACCCCAACGAGCGCCATCGCTTCGCGAATGATGGGATGTTTCAATTTGCTCGCGTCCGGCACGCGCTCCAATTCCGAATATTTTACAATCAAATCCGGCACGAAGGTGTCGTGCAGCGTGATGTAAACATATTTATCAATCGCCGCCGCGATGAGGAAGCCGCCAAATTTTTCGTAATACGACGGTAAATCCGTGCCGCCGCCGCCGAGCGTGACGCGAAGTGGTGAGCGAGCGATAATCATAATTATTTTTTGCGCTTCCGATAAATGGCTTCGACAATTTTAAGAGCCGCGCGCGCTTCGGCAAGTCCGGCGTCCGGCTTGCGTTTTGCGCGAACATCTTCTTCAAATTTTGTCATTTCGATTTTCCATGATTCATCCGCGCCTGGAAATTCATAAACTTTCGTGTCGGGAATTCCCATTTCCGGTTTCATTTGATAATGAAAAAGTTTTTCCACGCCGTAACTGCCACCAAGTCCTTCGATGTGCAATTTCGCGACACGACCATAAATCTCGAAAGAAAAAAGATTTTTCCATTCTGTGCAACTGACGTGCAGCCACGCCGTTTGATTTTTCGCCGTGCGCAAATCCAGAAACGCATTGTCGTCCACCGGCATTTTCCAGAAATACGTGTCCGCATGGCCGTCCATTTTTTTAAAATCGCCGAGAAACCAGCCGGCCAAATCAATCAGATGAATTCCCTGGTCAATCAATTCGCCGCCGCCGGAAAGTTTCGGGTTCGCGCGCCATTCCTTGTCGTAGCCAACGCGCCCGCCGTGACCGTAACGCGCACGGATGAACATTAATTCGCCCATGACGCCCGACTCAAAAATTTCCCGCGCTTTCTGAAATGCTGGATGATAACGATGGTTGAAACCGGCGCGCACGCAAACTTTGTGCTTCTTTTCGAGCGCGATGAGTTCATCAATTTGTTTCACGGAAATGCCGGTGGGCTTTTCGACAATGACATGCTTGCCCGCGCGAATCGCCGCCGCAGAAATTTTTGCGAGTTCGGAATTAATCGTCGCGACGATCACCGCGTCCACTTGCGAATCGGCAACGGTTTTTTTGAAATCCGTAACTGCGCGACCGGTTCCGGCAAGTTTCACCAATTCTTCGGCGCGCAATAAATTTGTGTCACACGCGACAACGAGTTTTGAACCGGCGGGCAAACCGTTCAGCCGTTTCTTTCCAATTAATCCGCAGCCGACGATGGCGTAATTCATTTGTCGCCCCATTTCTTACCGCGGTCTTTGGGCACGATGCGGCGCAACGTGTAAATATCGTTGTTCAAATCGCTCTTGAACTCGTGCAATTTTTCCCACGGGTCCCATTGCGCGCTGATAAGTTTGCCGGTGATGCCATCGCTTTCCGCGCTGGCGAGATAAACCGCCAGTCGCGCGCCAAGTTCGAGCGGCACGGCGCCTTCTTCCGACCATTTTTTATTTTTCGCGAAAAATTCTGTGCCAACTTTTTCGGGTCCAGCTTCGAGAACCTGTTCGACGAATCTCGTTTTCAAAGCGCCGGGCGCAATTGCATTTACGTCCACGTGAAATGGCTTCAATTCTTCCGCCAAAGTTTCCGCGAGCCGAACGACTGCGGCTTTTGATGCTGCGTAGGAACTAATGTTCGGCAACGGATTCGTCGCACCGCCGCCGCTCAACACAATAATCTTGCCGTGTTTGGCTTTTTTGAAATGCGGAATGGCTGCGCGGCACGGCAATAGCATGCCGTAAAGATTAATGTCCATCGCGCGACGCCATTCGTCGAGTGAAACAGATTCCGTCGCACCCATCGGGCCGTAAATGCCGGCGTTCAAAATGAGCGCTTGAAGCGAACCAAGTTCGCGCAACGCGAACGCGACGAGTTCATTCACCTGTTTTTCATCCGAGACATCGCAAGTTTTGGCGACAACTTTTTGTGCGGGAAATTTTTTCGCGAGTTCATTGTGCGTCGCTGACAAATCCTTTTCACTGCGGGCGCAAAGCGCAACGTTTGCGCCTTCGCGCAGGAAATGTTCGGCAATGACTTTGCCGAGTCCCTGGCTGCCGCCGGTAATGAGCGCGTTGACGTTTTTGAGTTTCATTTTGCGCGTCCGACGGAAAGATGCTCGACTCCGGCGATGCTTTTCAATTCCTTTTCCAAAAAACGATTCGCATCCACGAAAATCTTTCCGCGCATTTTAACCGTGATTTTCGCCCAATCCGCTTGGCGGAATTGCGGCCATTCGGTGCAAATGACGGCGGCATCAGCGTTGTTCAGCGCGGAGGCGATATCGGCCCCGAGCGAAATTTTGTTCAAATCTTTCGGCAATGTTTTTACCGCCGGATCGAACACCTTCACTGAAGCGCCCGATTTCAAAAGCTGTTTGCACAATTCAACCGCTGCGCTGCGCCGGAGCGTGTCGGTATTCGTCGTGTAAGTCAGGCCGAGCACGGCGATTTGTTTTCCACGCACATCGCCGAGGCGCAATTGCAATCGCCGCAACGCCCAGCCGCGATGCAAGTCGTTGCTCTGTTTGATGGCAGGAATGACGGAAATTTTTTCGCCGCCGGATTTGGCGAGTTTTGTGAGCGTGACGACATCGCGCGCAAGCGTGCCGCCGGCGAACGGTCCGCCGGGACCGAGATATGCCTTCGGGCCGATGCGCGCTTCGCTTTTGAGTCCGGCAGAAACTTCTTTGGCGTCCGCGCCGGTGAGTTCGCAGAGCCGCGCGATTTCGTTTATGAATGTAATCGAAAGTGCGAGAAACGAATTGAGCGCGTGCTTGACCATTTCCGCCGACTCGGTGCGCATGAAAATAATTTGTGGTGTGAACGGTTTAAATAATTCTTCTAGCAGCGATTTTTTTGTGTCATTGCGGATACCGACGACGACGCGCTCGGCCTTTTCGAAAGCATCAATCGCTTTGCCGAGGCGGAGATTTTCCGGCGAATACGCGAAATGAAATTGCGGGAACTCCTTCTCCAGCGTGTGACAGGTGCCGACGGGCAATTGCGATGAAATCAAAACCAGCGCGCCTTTCGATAAATGCGGCAATGCTTTGCGGAGATTCGTTAAAACAGATTCCACATCCGATTCGTCGTTGTCATTGACCGGCGTATCGTAAGTGAGCCAGAGAATTTCTGCATTGGCGCACGCGGCCTTGGCATCGGTCGTGAAAGAAAGCTTCTTTGCAGCAATTCCTGCGGCAATCAATTCGTCCAAGCCCGGTTCAAGCAATGGAGCTTTCCCGGAATTTAATTTTGCGACATTCGCCGCGTCGAAATCCAAACCCGTGACCTGAAAATATTTCGCGCAGCAGGCGGCGGTGACGCTGCCGAGATGCCAGAGGCCTTGGACAACAATTTTCATCTGCGCTCCAAAACCCACTGGTTCTGTTGCAACCATTGGAGCGTGCGGACGATTCCCTGTTCAATCGTCAGCGTCGTTTTCCAGCCGGTCGCGCGGACTTTTTTGGTGTCGAGGAAGATAAACGGATTGTCGCCGACCCAGCCGCGGCTGCCGCCGGTGTATTCCAGTTTCGGCTTCGCGTCGAGCGTTTTCGAAATGTATCCGACGGAATCGTTGACCTGCACAAATTCTTCCGTGCCAAGGTTGTAAGTTTCCACGTGATGTTTCGCCTTGAGCGCCGTGCCTTTGCCGATGACGTGCAGCATGGCTTCGAGGCAATCGCCGATATAGAGATAACTTTTGCGCTGCGTGCCGTCGCCGAGGATTTTTAATTTGTCTGGATGCTCGCGCAGTTGTTTGTAAAAATCCAAAACGTGCCCGTGCGTGTAGCGTTCGCCGAGAATAGAAACGAACCGGAAAATGTAGCCTTCAAATCCGTAGCCTTCGCAATACGCGTGAATGAATCCTTCGCACGCGAGTTTCGACGCGGCGTAGAGCGAAGTCTGAATTGGAAACGGCGCGTCTTCGGGCGTGGGAATTTTTTCCGCTTCACCGTAAACGCTGCCGGTGGAACTGAACGCGATGCGCTTGATGTTATTGGCGCGCATGGCTTCCAGCACGTTGAACGTGGCGACGGCGTTCTGCTGAAAATCTTTGTGCGGATGGTCGAGGCCGAAGCGCACATCGGCATTGGCCGCGAGATGAAACACCGAATCACAACCGTTCATTGCGCGAATCAGCGCGGACAAATCGAGGCAATCGCCTTCAACCAATTTGAACTTCGGATTTTTTTTCGCGTCGGCGATGAATTCCGGCTGGCCGGTGGAAAAATTATCCCAGCCGACGACGGTTTTGCCGTCGCGCAACAAACGGTCCACGAGATTGCTGCCGATGAAACCCGCCGCGCCGGTGACAAAAATTTTATCCATGCAAGTCGCGAAGGATAGCGCGGAAAACGGCACTTCGCCAGAATTTTTAAAGGCTGCGGCATTTTCGCATTCAATTTTTCTCTTGTGTCGTTTTTTGGTTTTTTTCAGAATTTCAACGTCAGAAGCGGGAGCAATCACATTACAAATAGCCTTATGAAAACTCCATTGGCATTGGCGCAAAATAAGTTCTTCATTCAGTTTGCGGGCATGGCGGCCGTTTTGCTTTTAACTTGCGGCCGCGCAACCGCAGACACGGCGATGGCGCGCACCAATTCACCGACGATATGGAAACTTGAAGCCGGGCCGGAATATTATTATTGGCAGGAAACTTTTGGCGGCAAGAAATTGCTTGATGAAACCGGACCGCGATATGCGCTGGAATTGTCCGGCAAAGTGGCGACGCCCGACGACTACTTGGCCGCCGTGCGTTTTAAACTTTACTACGGCCACGTGGATTACAACGGCCAAACGCAACTGGGCGCGCCGGTTAAATCCACCACGGACTATTACGGCGGTTTGGTTGATTTCGGCGTTGGCCGACGCTGGACTTCCGCGAAAGGCCGCACGCTGGATTTGATGGGACGTTTCGGCGTTGAAAACTGGGAGCGCGACCTCAATGGTCCCGGCGGCTACGCCGAACATTGGATTCCGCTCTACGTCAAATTGGGCGTGGAAACCGAACCGGAAAAAAATGGCTGGACCGGCGCGCTCGGCGTCAAAGCTGCCGTTTACACCTTTCAAGAAGTGGACTTGAATAAATTCGGCCTGGGAAAAATTTCTTTGAATCCCGGCACAAGGCCGAGCGGCTACGGAGAGCTTGGCTACCAGATAAACCAGCATTTATCCGTGACCGGCTATTTCGACAGCTATTGGTTCGCGCAATCGCCTAACGACAACAATGGAATTATCGTCGCGTTCCAGCCCGAAAGCTGGACTTATCAAGCGGGCGTCAAAGTTGGCTGGACTTTTTAATTTCCCACCAATTGCACTTCAAGTATGGCGATTATTCGCAGCCCCGTCAGGGGTGAAATCTTTGTAGATTTATAATTGAATTATGATTTCAGCTCCGTAGGGGCGACATATTCATCAAACAGAAGATGCCGCTCCGATGGTGGCCGTGCGCAAGCACCTTTTTCTGGACAAATGATTTTGGCAGGCGCAGAGTCGAAGCCGTGAACTGCGATGAACAACAAATTTGTCGCTTAATATCAGTTAGGCAACTCTAGTCACATGCAAGCTCGCACCTATTTTTTCTTTATTGCCGTGATGATTGCTCTTGCTGGATGTGCAAGCCACACACATTCCACCAATCAGTCGGTATTGGAGTCCGAACGTTTCACGCAACATTACAAGGTTGACACTTATATTCAGAGTGCGGTGGAGTTGCAATCATTAGGCTATGACGCTGCTTTGAAACGACTTCATGGAATGGCACAGACAAATTGGTGGTTGGGGAATGGTAAAGTTTTCGTTTTATGTCGAATGTTATTTGTTCAGCGACCGGGTTCAGATTTTAGAGGACCATTTCTTGGGCAGGGATTTTTCTTGGGTGGCACTGACTATTCTGATTGGCCACTTGAACCTATTGAATTGGTTGATGGTGTTCCCTTCCTCATTACAAATGGTTATTTGCTCGCCGGACGTAGCGAAGCCGAGGATATGTATGTCCATTATTGCGAAACGAATTGTGATTGGTCAGGTTTTCGTTACACCATCAAGACCGAACAACAGAAGAGAGATGCTTTGAACAAGCTTATCAATTCGCCTAAGTGGAAGATGCCGTTAGATAAAAACGAGCAGGAGTTTTTGACAGCGCAGATTCAGTAATTACGACGAAGCTGCCTAACACCACGCTGGAGCCTCTGCGACGGCTCGGTTTCACCCTGCGACAGCTAATTTCATCCTGCGACGACCAATTCCCGACTTGCGACGGCTATTGTTCAAGTTGCGACGCCTCATTTCCGGTTTGCGACGGATATTTTTCGACTTGCGACGTCCGATTTCCGGTCTGCGACGCCTATTTTCGCCTTGCGACACCTGCATTTCCTGTTGCGACGGCAATTGTTGCATTTGCGACCCAAAAAGCCTGCTTTTAGGCCGTTTTTGTGAATAAAAAAGGGTTGCGCCCCATTTTTGCCTTTGCTTAATTTCCGACAACTTCGCCCGTTCGGGAAGGAAAACAGAAAACTCAACAGAAAGGAAATTAACAGAAAGGTTCTATGGACATCCACGAAACCCACCTATTGGCCACGTTCAAAACCGTCAGCGATTTCGGCGCGAAATACGCCGCCGATTTTCCCGCTGCGAGCGTGGGCGGACAACAATTCGCCATCGTCACCGCTGCCGTTCCCACCGGCAGCAACTTCGGCGCGAAACAGGTCTCCGGCAAAGCGGACATCAAAACCAGCGTCAATGCCAAAGCCGTCGCCTACAAACAAATCCACGACGACATGGCGGCCATCGCCGATGCCGCGCACTCGCTCGTGCTGCTCGGCACTCCGGGAATCGACGGCAAATTTCTCATGCCGCACAACAACGGCGGACAGGCGTTGCTCAACGCCGCGCGTTCATTTCAAACCAACGCCACGCCGCTGGTCGCGCAATTCGTCAGCGTCGGACTTGATGCGAATTTTCTGACGACGTTGGGAAATCACATCACCGATTTTGAAACCGCCATTTCCGCCAAGAGCGCGAGCAAAGGCGCACAAGCCGGAGCGACCAGTGAATTGGAAGATAACGCGCATAAAGCGGCGATTGCCCTGCACGTGCTCGACACGATTGTCACCAACAAATACAAAAACGACCCGGCCAAGCTCGCCGAATGGACAATTGCCAGCCATGTGGAAAAGCACACACCCAAACCGCGCGTGAAACCGCAAGCCGCGACACAACCGCAACCGCGGGCATAATTAAAATTCAAAAACACGAGCGGCCTTCCAGAAATGGAGGCCGCATTTTTAATAAACTCTGGACAAATGTTTTTGGCAGGCGCAGAGTCGAAGCCCAAAAGGCATCAAATGAAAATCAAATGTTATGTTGTGGCCTTTTTTATGTTCCTCACATCGGTGCCACAACTTGCGGCACAACTTTCTCACACTCTCGTTGAAATGGATGTAGTTCGCGATTGGGTTGAAGATCCTAAAGTTCGGAGTCACGGACCATACGTTGCATACATTCAAATTCTAAGCATCACAAACGAAGAACACATATTTACAAATCAGCCGAACTCGTCACAAACATTTGATGGCGGCAAGATATGGTCGAATTTGCTAAACATTCAATCAGGTGTCGCAACCGCTAAAATTTTAGAAAGTCCAGGCGCTGAAATGCCTGCTACAAATATATTTTACTTCGAATGTCGTCGACCTGTTCCCGCACGTGAATGGCTAACAAACGAATATGTGCAGCCGGGAAGTAAATGGTTTGGCGCATTCAGAAAAGATGGAGACAAATGGGTTTTGCAAGATTTTTGGCTTTATAATCCTAAAAGATATTTCATGGATTCGAGATATTGCGACCGACTTCAGGCACTTTTTAAAACACCATTATTTGATGACCCGAAGTTAATAGAATGGAAGAAAAAGGAAAATGAAGCGTGGAAAAAACACTTGATGGAAGTGACAAATCAGATCAGAAATTCAAACAGTAACTTTCTTCAGTGACTGTTCGCAGCGCGTTCCTTAAACCATTTCTCGTTGATGGGCTGGTAGAAGGTGCATTCCAGGCAGGTGTGCGGGCGTTTGCCTTCGTAAAAGCCTTTGATGATGCCCCACGCTTCGTCGCCCTTGGAAATTTCTTCCAGCGTCTTGTCCTTGATGTTGCCCACCACGAGGTCGTCGTTGTCGTTGGTCGTCAGGCGGCAGCCGCACAGACGCACGCGTCCGTCGTGGCGCACGGCAAAGTTGAAAAGATTTTTGCAGGGAACATCGAGCAGCGGCGGCAGCACACGCAATCGCATGTTGCCGGTCATGTCCTCGGGCTTGATGGTTCCGCCCCAATTGTCGAAGTCCACGGTGTAATTCACGCGGACGCGCTCGGACAAATACGGCTGGATGTTCTTCTTGAAATCGGGCGAGCGGATGATTTGGCTCGGCTTCTCGTGATTGCGGAAGCGGACGACGATGCGCGCAGGTTCGCCTTTGGAGCGGTTGTATTCCATCAAATTGCGGATGCCGGACATCGCGGCGTCGTAATGGTTCACGCCGTAAATTTTTTCGTAAACTTCCTTGCTCGCGCCTTGCGTGCTGATAAACACCGCCGCGATGCCGAGGTCAATCAGCTTTTTGTAAGTGTCGTTCTTGTTGATGAGAATGGCGTTGGTCGTCAGATAAACGTCCTTGAGACCGGCTTTGTTCACGGCGTAATCCACTTTCTGCAAAAGATTCGGGTCCACCAGCGGGTCGCCGACGACGGGCGTAAGGTCAAGGCTTTGGCCGCCGAGCTTAGCCCATTCGTCCACAGCTTTTTTGAAAACGTCGAACGACATCACGCCGGTTTCGAGAGTTTTATTCGCGACGACTTTCGGGTAAGCGCAAAAGGTGCACTTGGCGTTGCAAATGTTCGTGACGCCGGTGACGAGATAGGCTTCGGAACTTAATTGACGATGCGCGAAGAGTTCTTCGGGCGTGACGTGTTGTTTGGAATATTTTTTGTATTGCCGCGCGCGGAGAAAATTTTGGACGTAGAACGCGCCCCAATAAACGAAATCGGCCACCGGTCCGTTCGTGTGAACGAAGTGGTAAATGCGCCAGCCGAGTTTTCGGGCAATTCGCTTCATGGGATAAAACTGCGAGTAACCACTTTACCGCGTTGAAGCATTGGCGTCAAACCCGCCGATGTAAGATTCCATCCTACGGCGTGGCATTTCTTGACAGTTGCTGCGGCAGTTTCTAGCGTCACGATTGTGAATTTCACGAAACCGCAGGAAAAGATTTGTTGCGCATGAAAAATATCTGGCGCACGGGAGTCATCTTTGCGGCGATTAATTTTTTGGCGCTGGCGATTCATTGGCTATTCCAATTCATCGTCAGCCCGCAACTTGGCGGCGCGCAAGGCGAATACGGCTTGATTCAATTCACCATCGCGTTCATCACATTTCTGGGAATCCCACTGCAAATCGCGTCGCAAGCCATCACGCATTACATCGCGCGTTTTCATTTCAGCGGCGACGACGCGCGGCTGCACGGATTACTCGCCGGCTGCCGAAAATTTTTATTTTATGTCACAATTGCCGGTTCGATTATCGCCATCGTTCTCATCAAACCGCTCGGCGATTATTTTAAGATTCTGCGAACGAGCCTGACATTTGTTGCGCTTGTCGTCTCGATTGGCGGATTGTGGGCATCGTATTTCACCATGCTTTGCCAGGGCTTGGGTTGGTTCAAAAGATTGGCGTTGATTGGATTGCTTTCGGCCGTGTTGCGAGTTTTGTTCGGCGGCATTACGACAAAAATCTGGCCGCTGGCGGAATGGGCGGTCGCAGCGTCGGCATTTATGCTGCTGGCAAATCTGGTTTTGCTGGCGTGGAAAAAAGAGTTTCCGAAGAAAACAGAAAAAATAATTTCTCCGTGGACTCCGGAATTCATCCAATTTCTTATCGTCAGCGCGGCGTGGGCGATTGGCTCGAATTGCTTTGGCCAGGGCGATTTGCTCGTCGCAAAAAAATTTTTCAGCAACGAAGAAATGGATGCTTACAGTTCCGCCGGATTATTTGCGCGCGCATTGCCGACAGCAGTGGGGCCGCTGCTGATTATTTTGTTCACGCACCGTTCCAGCCAGCATCATCACGGCGATGCGTTGGCGGAACAATTAAAATTGGTCGGACTTTATGCTGCCGGTTTGCTCGTCGGCGCGGCTTGTCTTTATGAATTTCGTGGATTTGCGTTGCATCAATTGCGCCGCGACACGCCGGACGCCGCCGCGATGGTTGGTCATTTGGCGGGAACAATGGTGTTTGTCGGACTGGTTCAAGCAATCGGGACATGGGCACTGGCAAGTCGCTGGATAAAAATTTCAATTCTCTACGGGGCACTGGGCATTGGTTATTGGCTGGCACTTTTATTTCTCGGCAAATCCACGGGACAATTGCTTCATGTGATGTTTGTCGCCGCGGGCATCGCCTTCGCCGTGCTCTTCGCAGTTTGGCTGGTTGCGATGCGCCTGCATAAAATCGGCGCGCCGGAAGAAAGCTGATTTGAATTTGTCGTCCCCTTCGCGCACAATCTTCAAATGCCGTCCGGCCCAGAAAATTTTCCGCGCGTGAGCTTCATCATGCCGACGCTCAATGCCGAGGCGATTTTGGAAAACTGCCTCGCTTCCATCGCACGGCAAAATTATCCGCGTGAAAAAATGGAAATTATTCTTGCCGACGCACACTCAACCGACCGCACGCGCGATATCGCAAAAAAATTCGGTGCAATCGTTTTGGATGACGACGGGAAAAACATGGAAGAAGGCAAACGCCTCGCGCTGCGCCATGCGACGGGCGAGTTCATCGTCTTCGTGGACGCCGACAATGAAATCACGCACGACGATTACATTCCGCTCGCAATTGCCGCGCTGCAAAAAAATCCACAAGCGCTCGGCGTGGAAAGTTATTATCTGCCATCGCCGAAAATGAGTTCGTTCTGCGCTTACATCACGCATTTGCTGCACATCAGCGACCCGATGGCATGGCTGATGAGCGCGAATCCGAAAATGATTTCGCGCGACGGCGACATTGAGCGCTGGACGCTGCCCGAAAATACCTTTTCGTATCCGCTGGGTGCGAATGGATTTGTCTTTCGTCGCGCCGACTTGGAATCGGTGAAAGCGGACGAACAATTTCAGGACACGCACGTTGCATTATATTTGATGAAAAATGGAAAACGCGAATGGCTGCGGATTTCCGGTCGCGGCGTGCATCATTATTACATCCAAACGCTTTGGAAATTTATTCAAAAGCGCCGTCGCGCAACGGTTCATTTTTTGCGCGTGCAGGAAGAGGCGAAAACAAATTGGATGCGCGAGAAACCGCCGGTTCCAATTTGGCTCGCGGCGATTTATTGCGTCACATTTATCGGGCCGATTTTTCACACGCTGCGCGGAATGGTTCGCGACAAAGATTTGCGCTGGCTTTGGCATTTGCCGGCGTGCCTCGGCAGCGTTTTGGGAAATGCGTGGGGTGTTTTAACTTACAAACGTCGCGGCAAGGACAAAAAACTTATCGCCGAATTGCAGGTGAAACAAACTTTGGTGGGGCGAGACTCTGTCGAGCCCAAATCGAAATGAATCCGCAAATCGAAAAATTTGGAAACGCAAACGGCCAACCGCTCCTCAGCATCGTCGTGCTCAATTGCAATGGCGCGATATGGCTGCCGAAATGTTTTGAGACCATCAAATCGCAAACCATCGTTTCGCAAATCGAAACCGTGATGGTGGACAATAATTCTTCCGACGATTCCGTTGCTATCGCGCGAAAATGTTTTTCGGAATTTCCGAACGCCATCATCGTCCGCAATTCCGAAAATCTCGGTTTTTGCGAAGGCAATAATTCCGGCGCCCGTGCGGCGACGGGCAAATGGCTTTTGTTTTTGAACAACGACACGTGGCTCGAAAACGATTGCATGGAGAAATTGATTGCCGGAACGGAAAAAATGGGCGCAGCCGCTTCGACGCCGCTGGTTTTGAATTATCCGGACAATTCGTATCAGGATTTTGGATTTTACGGCTTCGACATTTTTGGATTGCCCAGCCCATCGGCGATTGCCAATCGCACGCGCGAAATTTTCATCGCCGGCGGCTGCTCGTATTTGATTCGCGCCGATGTTTTTAATCAAATCGGAATGTTCGATTCGGAATATTTCATTTATTCAGATGACGCCGATTTATCGTGGCGCACGTGGATTGCCGGCTACAAAGTCGCCGGAATTTTTGAGGCGCGATTGCATCATCGCGGCGCAGCGGGC
>JAJPKI010000109.1 GCA_021323835.1 Verrucomicrobiota bacterium
AATCCGCGAGCATCGCGCGCGGAAAGTCAACTTGCTCTGGAGCAGTCGTAGAAACGGTAAATCCGCGTTCTTGATAAAATTCGGCAATAGTATTTTCGCCAAGCGTGGAAAGTTCGTCGAGAAATCCCGCGCCGGAAACTTTTCCGCAAACGACCATCGCGCGACGAATGCCGAGCGATTGCGCGACGCGCGCCAGCGGCTCGCAAAATTCCGGACGCGGCACGCCGATAAGCATCGCCGACGGTCGCGCCGGATTTAGCAGCGGCCCGAGTAAATTGAAAATCGTCCGTTGTCCGCGCTCGGCGCATAATTTTCGCGCGGGAGAAATATTTTTGAACGCCGGATGATAATTGGGCGCGAAGAAAAAGGCGAAATTGCGTTCGCGCAGAGATTTCGCAGCGTCCGCAGGCGACAAATCAATTTTAATTCCAAGTGCTTCGAGCACATCCGCACTTCCGGCATTTGAAGTAATCGCGCGATTGCCGTGCTTGGCCACCGTTACACCCGCAGCGGCGCAAATAATTGCCGCCGCTGTTGAAATGTTAAATGTGCCGAGACGGTCGCCGCCGGTTCCGACAACATCGAGAATTTCTCGCGAGCGCGTTTGCGCATCGAGCGGCGGCTGGATGGATTTGTCGCGCAACGCGCCGGCGAACGTCGCAATTTCTTCGACCGTCTCGCCTTTTTTGGCGAGTGCGGTCAAAAAATTTGCCTTTGCTTCCGCCGAAATTTTTTCATCGGCGAGCGATTCCACCGCATCGCGACATTGGACTTCACTTAAAGATTGTCCCGTCGCAAGCAATTGTGTGAATTGGTCGAGCACGGCAAAATGTTAGCGGCAATTGGCGCGGCATAAAGGGAAAGTTCGTGCGCTGATACAAAAATTTTCGTAACTTGGCAGCCGCTCGCGCTGTCTCATTCATTGGCTTTCGCGATTCGATTTATGTCACAAAGAAACAGCGGTTTCGCTTTGAAATGGCCGGTCATCATCGTGACCGGTCTTGTCGTCGTTGGATTTTGCATTTGGATTTTTTCGCGCGGTGACAATAGCGCGCCCCAATTTCAGACTGCCGTTGTCGAACGCGGCGATATTACCAATGTCGTCACCGCGACCGGCACGCTCAATCCAGTCGTCAACGTGCAAGTCGGCTGCCAGGTTTCCGGCCGCATCAAAGCGCTTTACGTGGATTTCAATTCAGAAGTGAAATCGAATCAGCTCATCGCGGAAATTGACACGCGCACTTACGAGGCGCAGGTCGCCAGCGCTCAGGCGGATTTGGCGAACGCGAAGGCTAATTTGGAATTGCAGCAGGCCAATGCCGAGCGCGACGCGCAATTGTTCACGAACAAATTGATTGCCCGCGCCGATTACGACTCGGACATTGCCACGTTGCACGAGGCTGAAGCCACGGTGCTTATCAAACAGGCGTCGTTGAGCAACGCGATGAACAATCTCGGCTACTGCAAAATTTATTCGCCGGTGGACGGCACGGTGATTTCTCGCGCAGTGGACGTGGGGCAAACAGTCGCGGCAAGTTTGAGCGCGCCGACGCTCTTTCAAATCGCAAACGATTTGACGCGGATGCAAATTGATTCGAGCGTGGCCGAGGCCGATGTTGGCGGCGTCGAAGAAAATCAGGACGTGGATTTTCGCGTGGACGCATATCCGAACCGCACGTTTCACGGCACCGTCACGCAAGTGCGCAACGCGCCGACGACGCAAAATAACGTCGTCACTTACGATTGCGTCATCGGCTTGACCAACGCGGATTACAAATTGAAGCCGGGCATGACGGCAAACGTCAGCATTGTCATCGCGCAGCACGAAGACGTTTTAAAAATTCCCAATTCGGCGCTGCGACTTCGTCCACCGGAAGGAACGGTCGCAAGCTCGGAAACAAATTCTGCTTCGCCGTCGCAAACCGCGCAGACCAATGTCAACCGTCAGGCCGGGGCGGGAAATCGTCAAGGCGGCGGACGCCGTCGTGGAGGCGGAAACGGCGGCGGCGGATTGGGCAGCGGTCGCCGTATTGTTTATGTGTTGCAGGCAAATGCGGGAAAAAATGCAAAATTGCAAGCCGTGCAAATTCGCACTGGCATCACCGACGGCATTTACACTGAGGTGATTGAAGGTTTGAAGGAAGGCGACCAGATTGTCACCGGCGTGACCGTTGCGCAGGGCACACCCGCGACCGGAAATAATCCATTTGGCGGCGGTGGCGGATTCCCACGACGGTTTTAATTTTATTCGCGTATGAACGCGGTCATTCAACTCGACGACGTCCACAAAATTTATCACACGGGCGAAGTGGACGTTCACGCCGTGCGCGGCGTATCGCTGAAAATTTTTCCCGGCGAATTTGTTGCGCTCATGGGTGCGAGCGGCTCAGGAAAATCCACGTTGATGAACATGATTGGCTGCCTCGACCGCGCGTCGCAGGGATTTTATTTGCTCGACGGCACGGATGTTTCAAAATTGAATCGCGATGAACTTGCGGACATTCGCAATTTGAAAATCGGATTTGTCTTTCAAGGCTTTAATTTGCTCGCGCGCACTTCGGCGGCGGAAAACACGGAATTGCCGATGCTTTATGTTCGTCATCATTTGCAAAGTCACGAGCGGCGTGAACGCGCGTTGAAATCATTGGAAATTGTCGGTCTCGCCCAACGCGCCGACCATCATCCGAATCAGCTTTCCGGCGGACAACAGCAGCGCGTCGCCATCGCGCGCGCCCTCGTGAATCAACCGGCGCTGCTGCTCGCCGACGAGCCGACGGGAAATCTCGACAGTCAGACGAGCATCGAAATCATGGGTGTGTTTCAAAAATTAAATGACGCGGGAATTACCATCGTCATGGTCACGCATGAATTGGACATTGCCAGTTACACCAAACGCACGGTGATTTTGCGCGACGGAAAAATTTTGACCGACGAACCGGTAAAAAATCGGCTGATTGCGGAAAACGAATTGCAAAAATTGCGCGCGGCGCAGCAGGCCGTTCAACTCGCATGAGAGTTCTCGCGACAATTCGTTTGGCCATCCGCGCATTGCGGCGAAATAAACTTCGCTCAATTCTCACCATGCTCGGCATCATCATCGGCGTCGGCTCGGTCATTGCCGCCGTCAGCATCACGACCGGCGCGACAAAACAAGTGGAAGACCGTGTCGCAAGTCTCGGGCAAAATGTTATCACGGTTTTTTCCGGCAGTTTTACCGGCGGGGCAATGCGCGGCGGCTGGGGCAGCGCGCCGACGTTGAAACCGGAAGATTCTGACGCAATCGCAACCGTCAGCAACGTCGTCGCCGTGAGTCCCGAAGTGCGCGACCGCGACCAGATTCTTGCGAACGGTTTGAATTGGAACACGCTGATTCTCGGCGAGTCGCCCGATTATCCGCAAATCCGCAATTGGAATATCGCCAGCGGCGGCATGTTCAGCGATCAGGATGTGCGCAGCGTCGGCAAAGTCGCCGTGCTCGGCCAAACGGTCGTTGACCAACTTTTTCCCGGCGAAAATCCAGTCGGTCAAACGATTCGCATCCGCGACATTCCGTTCAAAATTGTCGGCGTGCTTGAACCGAAAGGATTTAATTTGTTTGGCCAGGACCAGGACGACACGGTGCTGGTCCCTTACACCAGCCACATGAAGCGCATTGACCGTCGCACGTTTGTAAATTCCATTCAGGTCGAAGCCGCGACCGCAAAATCCATCGAGCAAGTGCAAAACGACATCAACAATGTGCTGCTGACGCGTCATCGCGGCGAACAGGATTTCACCGTGCGCACGCAATTGGAAATCGCGCAAGCGATGACCGCCACGTCGAAAGTCATGTCCGTTTTGCTTGCAGCCATTGCGAGTGTGTCGCTTATCGTCGGCGGCATCGGCATCATGAACATCATGCTCGTGAGCGTCACCGAACGGACGCGCGAAATCGGCATCCGCATGGCCGTGGGCGCGCGCGCCCGGGACATTTTGATTCAATTTCTTGTCGAAGCTGTTTTGTTAAGTTCAATCGGTGGTCTGACAGGAATTATTTTGGGAATAAGCGCTTCACCTGCTGCTAAATTAATTGCAAAAATTTTAGACAAATTCGAAATAACTCCTGACTTTCTAGCACAATTTGCCAGCTGGCCGACCTATACTTCTTACACTATTGTTTTTGTTGCGTTCTTTTCAAGTGCACTTGTTGGAATTGTTTCTGGATTTTATCCCGCGTGGAAAGCTTCGCAGCTCGACCCGATTGACGCGTTGCGCTATGAATAAAGCGTGAGCGCGGAAATTTTATCAACGCACACGCCGCAATTGTTTCAAGCCGCCGTCCAACGCGCGGTGAAATTGCTGCGCGCCGGCGAAGTTGTCGCGTTGCCGACGGAAACGGTTTACGGCCTCGCCGCAAATGCGTTCGATGAAAATGCCGTCGCAAAAATTTTTCAAATCAAAGGCCGACCGGCGAATAATCCGATTATTGTCCACGTTGCCAATTTAGAAATGGCGAAGCGCTGCGTAAAAAATTTTCCGGCGCTTGCAGAAAAATTGGCAAAATCATTTTGGCCCGGACCATTGACGATGGTTTTGCCGCGAGCAGAAAAAATTCCTGACAACGTGACCGCTGGTGGAAAAACGGTTGGCATTCGCTGGCCGAGCCATCCATTTATTCAAGCCGTGATTCGCGAATGTGATTTTCCATTGGCCGCGCCGAGCGCGAATCTTTCAAATTCCATTTCACCGACAAATGCCAAGCATGTTCGCAAACAATTGGGCGAAAAAATTTCACTGATTGTGGATGGCGGCCAATCGCAAGTTGGAATTGAATCCACGGTTTTGGATTTAACCGTTTCGCCGCCGCGATTGCTCCGGCCGGGGATGATTCACGAGCACACACTGATGGCCGTAACAGAAAAATTGGCAATTGGATTTGGCGACAGCGAAGAAATTTTGAAAAGCCCGGGCCAATTGAAAAAACATTACGCGCCAAAAGCGAAATTATTGGTTCTGAATTGGAATGATGAAGACGATTTAAAATCTCGAATTCGCAATTCGAAATTCGAAGTTCGAGATTGTCAAATCATTGCTCACACCAAAATTCCTTCTGTCGAAAATTTTGCCGGCGTGAGCGTGATTCCGCACGACGCCGAGGCATTTGCGCGCGCGCTTTACTCCGAATTGCATCGCTGTGACGACGTTGGCGCGCGAATTATTGTCATTGAAGCGCCGCCGGAATCGCCGGAATGGTCGGGCATCGCCGACCGATTGCGCCGCGCGGCGGGGTGAAGTCATTGAACCGTGTCCGGCCGGAGTTTCCAGTATTCACTGTCGGCCAAAAATAATCGTTCCGGCAAAAATTTCACCTGCGGCGGCGCGTAACGCAGCGGAAAGTTTACCGGCGTCTGGCCTTCCGTCACGGCTTGCAAAATGAAAGTGCCCCAACTGTATTCATGCGGCAAAATCCAGTCGGTCAAAAATCGTGCATCCATCGTTTCGGGCGTGAGATAAAGCGCATGAATAGTTTTGGCTTCGTCGTTGACGGCGAAGAAATCACTTTGCGCATTGAGCGTGAGCCAGAGGCATTGGCGGTCGCCATACCACGCCACGGCCCACGGAATATCGCTCATCATCAAATCGTTTTTCTTGAGCCAGCCGGCAGTTTGTTGAATTTCGGGTGGATAATACGGCGGATAAGCAACCGGCGAAGGTTTATTTGTCCAAAGAAGGATTCGCATCGGCAAGCAACAAGCGATGGCAAAAAGAACGATGATAACATAACGCAATTCATAGGCGGCCAAAACCATTTGGTCGAGCAAAGTGTAAAACAAGCTGACGCCGTAAATAAAAATTAACGGCATCAACAATACCAAAAGATTTTCAGAATTGATGTCAGGCGATTTCGTTGAGAGATAAGTCTGGCCGAGGGCTTGGACGACGACAAATATACCCAGGCACATCAACAAAAAATAACGCGCGCGGCGCACGGCGACCTTTCGGAATTGCAGCAACAAACCCGCCAGGAAAAAAGTGCTGACCAAATCTTCGCCCAGCGTTGGCAATTTATAAATCAAAATGCCGACGCCGTTTTCCCAAAGCTTGTGGCGATACAACGACAGTTGGGAAATAAAAGTTAAATTTGGATGAATCGAACGTTCCAATTCAAAGCGCGGGAATAAAAAGGTGTCCTCCGTAATGGCATAACCGGCCGTGCCAAACGGCGTGCCGCTGACTGTGTAATTGCGAATAATCCACGGCGTTAAAATAATAACAAAGGCGCCGACGACCGCGAGCACGTGCATAACGCGCCGCTGTCCGCCAAAAAAAATGAGAAACGCCACGACCGGAATAATTGCCCAGCCAAAAGCGTAACGCGTCAGCGCGCCGGTGCCGGTCAAAATTCCGACACAGATTGCCAGTTGGAAAATGCGTTTTACATTTGGCTGCGGTTCGCGCACGAGTTCTTCGATTTTCAAAAGGCACCAGGTCAGCGATAAAAAAATTATCAACAGCAACATCGTTGATAAGCCCGAAAGGCTGAATTGCCACAGCACATTGCAAAATAAAACCAGGACCGCCGAAAGCCACGCCACGGCTGAATCAAACAATTTCCGCGCAATCAAAAATGTGAGCGCAACCACGCCGAGCAGCAGAATTTGATTGAAAATGGCGATATAAAAATCCGGTTGATAAATCGCAAATTTCCCGCCGTCATTCCAAAAACTTTGTTTCAAATCCAATGTGAAATGAAACGGAAAAACTTTCATCAATCCGGCGAGCACGACAGGATAAACCGGTGCGTTCGCCAAATCCGGATGCGCTGTTTTTATCCGCGCAAAATCGGGCGCGTTCGTGCCAGAGGTAGCGCCTTTTGATTGGTTAAATTTTGTTTCAAGATAAATGCTCAGCGGCCGGACAAATTCCGTTGTATAGCCGCGGCCTTCGGAAATGTTTCGCGCCAGTTGTGCCGAGTCCATGCCTTCGGGCGTGAACATGTTTTTGTAAGCATGTGAATCGTATCGCAGCGCGAGAATCACGACGAGGAGCGCCAGCGCGAAAAATTTCAAAAGGCGCGCGCCGGCGCCCACTTCCAATTTGTGAATGGCCGTCTGGATGATTTCCGCGATTCGCATAAATCAGAATCCTTCCAAATGATACGTGTGCAATTTTCGGTGAAACGTCCGCCGGCTCATGCCGATTTTTTTTGCAGCCGACGTTCGATTGCCATTGGTTTCTTTCAGCGCACGAACGATTAATTGTTTCTCGGCTTCCTTCACGGTTAAATCATTTTGTTGTAACAATTGGCCGTCATTCTTTGCGCCGATGGAAATCTGCCGCGGCAAATCGCGCGCGGAAATTTTTTCGCCGCGGCAAAGCACGACCGCATGTTCCATCGCCGTCCGCAATTCGCGCACGTTGCCCGGCCACGAATAATTCATCAGCCATTCGAGCGCGTCCGCCGTGAAATCGTTCACCGGTTTATTGTTTTCCTTTGCAAATTCCTGCAAAAATTTTCGCGCCAGCAACGGAATATCGTCCGCGCGTTCGCGCAATGGCGGCAAATTGATTTCCACCACGCGCAAACGGAAAAACAAATCTTCGCGAAAAGTTCCGGCTTTAACCAGTTCTTCCAGATTTTTATTCGTCGCTGTAATCAAGCGAACATCCGCCATTAAAGTTTTATTTGAACCAACGCGCTCGAATGTCCGCTCGCCGAGAAATCGAAGCAATTTGACTTGAAGCGTCGCGTCAATTTCGCCGATTTCATCCAAAAAAAGCGTTCCGCCTTGCGCCTGTTCAAATCGTCCGATGCGTCGCTCGTGCGCGCCGGTAAATGCGCCGCGTTCGTGCCCAAACAATTCGCTTTCCAAAAGTGTCGGCGCCAGCGCCGCGCAATGAACCGCGACGAACGACTGTTTCGCGCGCGGACTCAATTGATGAACCGCTTTGGCAATCAATTCTTTTCCCGTGCCGCTTTCGCCTTCAATCAAAACCGTTGCGCGCGTCGGCGCCACTTGCTGGACGACATCAAAAATTTCTTTCATCGCCGGGGATTCGCCGATGATATTTTCCAAACCGAATTTCGAATCAAGTTGTTTGCGCAGCGAAACATTTTCCGTTTCCAGCTTCTGATTTTTCAGCGCCCGTGCGATGCGCATTTCCAATTCGTCAATTTGCAATCGCCCTTTCGCGATGTAATCGTCCGCGCCACGTTTCATTGCTTCGACTGCAATTTCTTCCGAGCCGTAAGCAGTCATCAAAATGCAAATCGGCGGCTTCGACAAAGATTTTGCGCGCGCAATTAATTTCATTCCATCTTCATTCGGCAACTTAAAGTCGGTCAGCATGACGTCGAAATGTTCTGATTCGAGCAATTCAAACGCCGCCTTTGCGTCTTCAGCGATATAGACGTCGTAGCGGTCTTCCAGCGCGGCGCGCAAACCTTCGCGTGTCGTTTTTTCGTCGTCAACAATGAGCAATGTGGGTTTCATGAAATTTTGTTTTCCAGCAAACGCGGCTTGCGTTCATATAATGGCAGCCAAATACGAAATGTCGTTCCATGTCCAACGCGACTTTCCAATTCGATTTTTCCGCCGTGCAACCGAACAATGCGCTGCACAATCATCAAGCCAAGGCCGGTTCCTTTTTTCTTCGTCGTGTAAAACGGTTCGAAAATCCTGTTGATTTGCTCTTGCGGAATTCCGCCGCCGGTATCGCTCACGCTCACCCAAACGCCGTCGTCGTTTTCGCCGGTGTGCAGCGTCAGCGCGCCGCCTTTACTCATCGCTTGCAACGCATTTTTTACCAGGTTCACCAAAACCTGCTGCATTTGCGTCGCATCAATCGGCGTCGCCGTCAATCGCCGCGACAATTTCGTTTTTATCTCAATGCCGCGATTTTCAATTTCCGGCCGGAGCAATCCTAAAGTTTTTTCCACGACGTCGTTGAGCGAAGCCATTTTCAATTGCAACGGCGCCGGTCGAATTGCACCGAGAAATTGCGTGATGATGTAATCGAGCCGGTTGATTTCGCCTTTCGAAACCTCCAAAAACTGTTCGAGCCGCGAAATTTCCGCGCCGGAATTTTTTTGCGGCGACGATTTTAATTTTTTCAATTCGCGCTCCATCAATTGCAAATGGATGTGCAATGCGTTCAGTGGATTTCCAATTTCATGCGCCACGCTTGCAGCTAAAAGCGTGAGCGCCTGCACGCGCTCGCTTTCGATCGCTTCAAAAGTTTTTTGCCGCGCTTTCGTCGCATCCTGTAAAATGAGCGCCACACCGGAACTCCCAATCGCTTCACCGTCGAGCGGCGCAGCGTAAAGCCGGAGAAACCGCGAGCGCGGATAATGAATTTCAAATTCGTGACGCAAAATATTTTCACCGCCGGAATTGTCTGCGCGGGAAATTTTTTCCCAATTTATTTCAGGAAGAACTTTTGAAATATGTTGCTCGTCGTCGCCGGCCTGCAAGCCGATAAGCCGCGTCACCGCTTGATTGAAGTAAATTATCTTTCCACTTTCATCCACGACGAGCACGCCGTCCTCAATCGTATTAAAAAGCGTTTCAAGAAAACTTCGTTCGCGCGCAAGCCGTTGGACGACTGTTTGCAAGCCTTCGGCATCAAGCCGACCGATTCGGCCCAACACTTTATCAAGAAAGCTGGATTTGCTTGAAACCATTGATAAAAATTAAAATTCAGCGTAGCAAAATGGCACAATTCGAGAGCGGGGTCAACCCTGAACGAAATTCATTTTGGCACAACGAAATTATGGAAGATTGAGCACTTGTCCGACGCGGAGCTTGCTCAAATTGGCATTCGAATTTGCGGACTGCAACGCGCTCAACTTGACGTTGAATTTTCTGGAAATTGCGGCTGCGGTTTCGCCGGAGGCAACGGTGTGAGTTTTTGGATTTGCATTTGTTGCCGGATGCGCCGCAGTTGCGTTGCCGGTTGGTGCAGAATTATTTTGTGCTGTCGGATTTGAAACCTGGATTTGCGTTTGTGAAACATTTTGCGGTGTCGCATTTGATAATTGGCTGGCGTAATAGGCGCGCCACTTTGCGACTTCGTCCTGCAATTGCCGGTTTTGCTCAATCAATTTTTCCAATTGCTG
>JAJPKI010000101.1 GCA_021323835.1 Verrucomicrobiota bacterium
CGCGCAGCGCGGCGTTGCTGCCGCCTTGGACGATCCCAAAAACCAACTGGCCATTGGCGCGCGGCTGGTCGCGACATTCGCCGGCCCAACGCATCGTGCGCTCGACGGCGAGGCGTTGTTCTTTCGCGGGCGCGTCGTGCGGCGGACATTCGTCAAAAACCATCGCGATGTCCGAGCCGAGCGTGCGCTGGATTTCCATCGCTTCTTTCGGACCGAGAAAACAAAGCGAGCCGTCAATATGCGAACGAAATTCGACGCCGTGCGGTTTGATTTTCCGGATTTTGGCGAGACTGAAAACTTGAAAGCCGCCGCTGTCGGTGAGAATTGGCAAATTCCAATTCATGAATTTGTGCAGCCCGCCGGCGGCACGAATAATTTCCAAACCGGGTCGCAAGTTGAGATGATACGTGTTGCCGAGAATGATTTGCGTGCCCATCTCGAGCAATTCGCGCGGGTCGAGCGCCTTGACGCTGGCTTGTGTGCCGACGGGCATGAATACCGGTGTTTCCACGATGCCGTGCGCGGTGGTCAATTTGCCGAGACGCGCTTTGGTCTGCGAATCGGTTTTGAGAAGCTGAAACATCGCGGAAATTATTTGGAAATTTCCGCAAATGAAACGTCCACGAGCAAATCGGCGGCTATTTTTTCCAAATCCTTTTTCAACGCAGCCAAATCGCAGCGCTCGGGCAATTGCAATTGCGCGCTGGCTTTGAACAAATCTTCGCCGCTCATTGGCGCGCTGACAATTTCGCTGGAAAATTCCTCGACATTCACGCCCGCGCGTGCGAGCGCGGCGGAAATGTCGCGCACAATTCCCGGACGGTCATGCCCGACAATTTCCAATTTCGTTTGTTGCGCGCTTTTCAGTGGAATGATTTTTTCATCAACTCGAATCGTGACTTGCAGGTTGGAAATTTTTTGCAGCGCGGCGACGAGCGCGGATTTTTTGTCCTGCGGAATTTCTACGCGCAGGATTCCGGCAAATTCTCCGCCAAGTTTACAGAAGCGGCTTTCGAGCCAATTGCCGCCGTTTTCCGCGACCGCACGCGCGATGGATTCCACGAGGCCGGTTCTGTCCGGCGCGATGACGGTCATGACCAGTGGAATTTGCATCGCAGAAATTTTTACGGCTGGCTGGTGATTTTCTGCCAGCTCACGCCTTGCTTGCCGGCGTAGACGGCGAACGCTTTTTCATTTTGAATCAGCACGGCGCGCACGATGCTCGAATCGTCGGCGCGTCCCAAATCCAAAACACTTTCGGGAATGATGCCGTGTTTTTTGTGCGCATAAATCAGCGCAAACACCGCTTGCGCGACGGCAATATAAGGCAAATCTTTGTAAGCGCCTTCAACCGCGTCCTCGACCGCGTCGGCGAGAAATTCCAGTTGGTCAACGAGGTGTGGAAATTTGGGTGCGTGGATTTGGGTGAATTCGAGTTTCCATTGCGGCAATTGGTGCAGAATTTTTTCTGCAATGGCCGGCGTGATGCTGGCCGAACCGTTGTTCACGAACTTGGCGATTTCTGGCATGGCGGCAATTTAGAAAATCCGGCGCGCGGGGCAAAGTGAAATCGTCGCAACAATCGCGCTTTCATTTGCGCCGAAATTATTTTACGAATAGCGCGTGCAAGATTTGATTGCCAAAGCCGATGTGCTGCTCGAAGCGCTGCCGTATCTGCAAAAATTTCGCGGCGCGACCTTCGTTGTGAAATACGGCGGCAGTTTCATGGATTCGCCGGACGAAAAAATTCGTCTCGGCGTGGCGCGCGACATTGTTTTTCTCGAAGCCGCGGGAATTAATCCCATTGTTGTCCACGGCGGCGGCAAGGCGATTACGCGCGCGATGGAAAGTGCAGGACTTAAGGCGAATTTCGTTCAAGGCCAGCGCATCACGGACGAAGCGACGGTGAATCTCGTGGACAAAGTTCTTTCGCGCGAAATAAATCCCGAAATCGTCAAAGCCATCAGCGCGCTCGGCGGCAAGGCGCGCGGCTTTGGCGGCGCGGACATTTTTAAATGCCGGAAATTGCTCGTTGACGGAAATGACATCGGCTTCGTCGGCGAAGTGATTGAAGTGAACACCGACCCGTTGCGGCAGTGCATTCGGCGCGGCGTCACGCCGGTCATCAGCCCGGTCGCGCTTTGCGACGGGAAAATTTACAACTGCAACGCTGATGTTGCGGCGGCGCAGACAGCAATTGCGTTGAAAGCCGAGAGGCTCGTTTTTATGAGCGATGTGCCCGGGCTTTTGAGCGACCCGAAAAAGCCCGAGTCGGTGATTCCGCATTTGCGGATTGTCGAAGTGGACGCATTGAAAAAATCCGGCGTGATTGACAAAGGCATGATTCCGAAAGTGGACAGCGCCGTCGCCGCGATTAAATCCGGCGTGGAAAAAGTTTCATTTGTGGACGGAAGAGTTCCGCATTCCGTTCTGTTAGAAATTTTTACCGACGAAGGAATTGGAACTGAAATTGTCCTCTAATTTTATTGCCGCGAAAGAACACAAAAGTCGCAAAGAATTTTTTTCGTGTTCTTTGTGTTCTTTTGCGGCTAAATCCAAGATGTAAATGAAAGAAATTTCACCAACGCCGCCGCCACTCGTTCAAAACCAGTTCGAGTCGGTGCGCGATTTATTTTCCAAAAATGTCGTGCCGAGTTACGGACGATTTGACCTCGCCTTGAGTCACGGCAACGGTAGCTACGTTTTCGATGTTGGCGGCAAAAGATATTTGGATTTAGGCAGCGGCATTGCGGTGAATTGCCTTGGCCACGCGCATCCGGCGATTCTCGAAGCGCTCGCGGACCAGGCGAAGAAGCTGATGCACGTCTCGAATTTGTATTACACCGAGCCGCAGGGAAAATTGGCGGCGGAAATCGTCAGACGCATCGGCGCAGGGAAAATCTTTTTCTGCAACAGCGGCGCGGAGGCAAACGAAGGTTTGTTCAAAGTCGCGCGGAAATTCGGCCATGACGAAGGACGATTCGAAATTCTGACGGCCACAAATTCATTTCATGGCCGAACGCTTGCCGGAATCGCCGCGACCGGTCAGGAAAAAACAAAAAAAAGTTTTGAGCCGATGATGCCGGGCTTCCGGCACGTTTCATACAACGATTTGAACGCGATGCGAAACGCGATTTCGCCGGCGACGGTCGCCATCATGATTGAAGGCGTGCAAGGCGAAGGCGGTGTGATGCCGGCGACGGCAGAATATCTGCTCGGCTTGCGCGCGTTGTGTGATGAAAAAAAATTACTGTTGTTCATGGACGGCGTTCAGGACGGACACTTTCGAACCGGAAAATTTCAAAGTTTCCAACGAATTTTGGAAAATGTTTCTGGCGCGGGAAAATTCTTGCCCGATGGACTTTCGATGGCCAAATCGCTTGGCGGCGGATTTCCGATGGGCGCATTTTGGGTGCGCACGCCGTTCGCGGATTTGCTCGGGCCGGGCACGCACGCTTCGACTTTCGGCGGCACGCCGCTCGCCTGCGCCGTGGCGTTGAAAATCCTCGAAGTTGTTGAAAAGGAAAATTTAGCCGCGCAAGCACGCAAGCTTGGCGATTGGATGCTCAATAAACTAAAGCGGCTTGCGGAAGTTTACCCAGCCGTCGTCAAAGACGCGCGCGGCATTGGTTTGATGCTTGGAATGGAATTGCGTGAAAAAATTCCCGCATTCGCTTCGAGCGAAAAATCCGCGGCAGTTCAATTTACAAATCGAATGCAAGCCGCAGGCGTTTTGGTGATTCCTGCCGGAACGCAAACGATTCGCTTGCTGCCGTCGCTGAATTTAAAAGGACATGAAGCTGGCGAAGGCATTTCGAAAATCGAAGAAGTCGTGAAATCACTCGCATGACTCCCGCCGCGCACAAGCATTTGTCGAAGCGGGACAAAATCATGCGCCTGCTGATTCGCACGCATGGCAAATGCGACCTCGTGCCGGAATTGCGCCGCTCGCCGTTTCAATCGCTCGTGATGGCCATCGCGCATCAGCAATTGAATGGCAAAGCGGCGAATACCATTCTTGGCCGCTTCAAAAAATTATTTCCCGGCAGAAAATTCCCGCGTGCAGAAGATTTAGCGGGCGTGACGGACGAACAAATTCGTGCGTGTGGATTTTCCTACAACAAAATCAAATCCATCCGGGACATCGCGGAAAAAACTTTGTCCGGCGTGATTCCAACGTCGCGCGAAATTGTAAAATTGTCCGATGACGAAATCGTCGCGCGCTTGACTGAAGTCCGCGGCGTTGGCCGTTGGACGGTTGAAATGCTTTTGATTTTCCAGCTTGGACGCCTCGACGTCTTGCCGGTGGATGATTTCGGCGTCCGTAGTGGGTTTCGTCACGCCTACAAAAAGCGCGAAATGCCGTCGCCGAAAGAATTACTCGCATTCGGCGAACGCTGGAAACCGCACCGCACCACGGCGGCATGGTTTCTTTGGTGTGCCGCCGACGCGAAGAAAAAGAAGTGACGCGGCGGCTGGATTTGGTTATAAAATTTCCTTTGGGCGAAAATTTCCCAAACTGTTGAGATGAAACATTTATTGTCATTGGAAAAATTGCCGAACGCGGACATTGAAAAAATCATGCGGGACTCCGCCATTTTCAAACGCGAACGGGCGCGGGTGGACCGCAAGCCGCTCGCGGGGCAACATTGGGCGCTGATTTTCACCAAGTCGTCCACGCGCACGCGGGTTTCGTTCGAAGTCGGCATTCGCGAGCTTGGCGGCGAAGTCATGTTTTTGAGCGCGAATGACATTCAACTCGGCCGCGGCGAACCCATCAAGGACACCGCGCGGGTTTTGGGCAGAATGATTCACGGCGCGGTCATCCGGACGTTTGCGCAAAACGATGTCGAGGAGTTCGCGGAATTTTCAAAAATTCCGACCATCAATGCGCTGACGGACGACGAGCATCCGTGCCAGATTCTCGCGGACATTTTTACGTTCAAAGAAAAGCACGGACCAATTGTCGGCAAAGTTGTCACGTTCGTCGGCGACGGCGCATGCAACGTGCCGCGCTCATGGATTTGGGCGGCGGCGAAATTGGGATTTGAATTACGCATCGCCGCACCAAAAAAGTTTCAACCGCCGGCAGAATTGTTGAAACGCGCGGGCGGAAAAATTGTGTGCACGGAAGATTTGGAAAAAGCCGCGAAGGGCGCGGATTTGCTTTACACAGACGTTTGGGTTTCGATGGGCAAGGAAGCCGAAAGCGCCGCGCGCATCAAGGCGCTGCAAAATTATCAAATCAATCAATCGCTCGTGAAGCTCGCGAATCCGCGCGCGCTGGTGATGCATTGTTTGCCGGCGTATCGCGGCAAGGAAATTGACGATGAAACGTTCGAGGCAAATGCCGACACGATTTTTGCGCAAGCCGAAAATCGATTGCACGTGCAGAAAGCGATTTTGAGCTGGGTCGTGGCTAAATAGAATATTGCCGCAAATATTTCACGGCCACTTTCAAATCCTTCGGCCATTCGGCCTTGATAGTCACCATTTCATTCGTGACCGGATGAGGCAATTGCAATTCTTCCGCGTGCAGCGCGACGCGTGAAATCAGCGGGCGTTCTTCGCGTCCTTCTTTCAGGCGATAATCTTTTTTCAATCGCGAAAGCCAGAGCGGTTTGCCGCCGTAAAGTTCGTCGCCGACAATCGGCAACCCAACGTGTTTCAAATGAATGCGGATTTGATGCGTGCGACCGGTGAGCGGCTCGCATTTGAGCAGCGCGTAGCCGAAGCGTGAAAAATTTTCCAGCACTTTAAATTTCGTTTTGGATTTCTTGCCGTTCTTCGGGTCAACGCGCATCTCGCCGATTTTCACCGGATGTGGCGAGAGTTTGGCGTCCACTTCAAATTGATTCTCCAAAATTTCACCGCGGACGAGCGCGAGATATTTTTTCAACGGCTTTTCCGAGCCGAACAAATCGGCGAGCGCGACCAACACCTCTTTTGATTTTGCCAGCAAAATCACGCCGCTGGTTTCAAAATCCAGACGGTGCGCGTTCGAGAGATAATTCAAATTGCGTTCGCGCGCCCACGGTTTTTGCTGCTCGATTCCCGCGTGCAGCAATTTCATCAGGTTGGGACGATTCGGGTCGTAACGGTCGGGTGACGTGAGAAGTCCGGCGGGTTTGTCGAGCGCAAGCAGATGCGCGTCCTCGAATAAAACGGGAATTTCCCAAAATTCCTTCGTCGCCGGCGATGACAGTTTGATGACGCTCACGTCATGATTACTTGCTATTGCCCATTAATTCGTCGCGCAATGCTTTTGGCGCTTGAGTTTCAACCCAATGTCCAAATTCTTGATGCCACCAAATATCAAACATCTCGCTCGCGCGTTGACGACGCAGTTGTTCGGTGTATTGCGGCAATTGCGAATTCATTTCCGTGCGGTCAACCGGCAATTTCTTATCCACGAACAAAACAAATCCGCCGTCTTGTGTTTCGATGAAAGGGCTGGGCTGTCCCACCGGCATGCTAAATGCAATTTGTTTTACTTGATTGATTTCGGCGTGATTGCGGAGTTCCGGCAAATCGGCAGTGGCCGGGGAAAATGGCGACAATATTTCTGAATGGAAGCCAGCCGCCACGGCCGCCACAGCGAACGATTTTCCCGCGGCCATTTGATTGGTCAGCGTGTGAACGAAATTTGTGCCGCTGCGCTGCGCCATTTGAATTGAAATCATCGTTTTGTAATCGTTGACGACGCGGTCGTGAATGGAGTCGAGCGACGGAATTTCGCTCGGCAATTTTTTATCGAGCGCAATGACGTAAAACGCCTCCGCGCCTTGAATCGGGCCGGCGACCGGGTCGTCTTGCGTGAGCGCAAATGCCGACGTGATGAATTTTTCCGACGCAAGAAATTCTTCGGGACCGTATTGTTCCGAAAACGGCGAAGTCAAATGCACCGGCAAATTTTTTTGTTTGGCGAGCGCGATGAGATTCGCGCTTTGCACCGGCGTTTGATTGATGACGGCAGTCGCAAAATCATTTGCGTCGCGCATCGCTTCCACGGCGGCTTCCTGTTGCAATACATTTTTACGGATGATGGCTTTAGCTTCGACGACATTGGTCGCGCCGGGCGCGGCGTCCATGCCGTATTTATTGAAATTGGCTTCAACGATTTGGGTCAAATTAGTCGTGCCGAGTTTTTGTTCCGCTGATGCGAGGTAATTGCTGATTTCAAACGCCACATAATTGACCTGCACGCGGTCGGGCACGCGATAATACGCCAATTCGTTTGTATAAAATTGCGCAAGGATGTTTGAATTGACCGTGACTTGCGAAAAATAATTTGTCGCCGAGAAGAAAACGGCTTGCGCGGAAACTTCCTGATGCTGGCGCGTATAAAATTCGGCGGCATCCTGCGGCGTGACAAGTTCGCCGCTGGAACCGAGCGTCTGAATCAATTGCTCAATCGTCATGTCGTTGCGCGCGAAGCGTTCGAAATCTTCTACCGTCAAATTGCGCGACTTCAAAATGGCCTGGTTGAAAGCATCAAGCGTCACATGGCGGCCGTTGCGGTCGAGTTGGCGCAACAGCGCCGCCGCGGTTGCCGCCGCCGATTCATCACTGACGTGAATGCCAAGGTCGCGCGCTTTTTGCGGCAGCATCAGCCGCAAATAAATTTGTTCCCGCGCGTCTTTGTCCGAAACATTTTCCGGCCAGCTATTGTTGCGAAACCAGTAGAACAAGTTGTAATCATTTCGCGCGGCGAGATATTCCTGCGCGGTAATTTTGTGGCCGTAAATCGTGCCGAAATCGGATTCGCCGCCGCCGTTGCGATTGCGTCCCGGCCCCGAGCCCATGAACGTGACGAACGTAATCGCCGTGACGACCATGGCGAGAATCAAAATCCAGCGGTGTTTTCGGAAAAATCTAAACATAACGTGAACGAAAAGCGTAACTGCTGGAAGCGAGTGTGGTCAAATCGAAAAGGTTGGCAATTTCGGGCGAGACTCCGTCGCGCCCAAATTAATTACGGCTCGCGAGGACGCTCGCCCCACCGATTTTAAGATTTAAGCCATTTCGCCACATCCATCGCCGCGTAAGTGATTAAAATGTCCGCGCCCGCGCGGCGCATTGCCAGCAAACTTTCCATCATTGCCGCGCGTTCATCAATCCAGCCATTCTTCGCAGCCGCTTTAATCATCGCATGTTCGCCGCTCACCGCATAAGCCGCCGTCGGCAGACCAAATTCCTTTTTCACGCGATGAATGATGTCCAAATACGCGAGCGCCGGTTTGACCATCACCATGTCCGCGCCTTCGGCGATGTCCAGCGCCACTTCGCGCAACGCTTCGTTGCCGTTCGCCGCATCCATTTGATAACTGCGACGGTCGCCGAATTGCGGCGCGCTCTCGGCGGCTTCGCGGAACGGCCCGTAAAATGCCGACGCATATTTCGCCGCGTAACTTATAATCGGCGTGTCGGAAAAATTATTTTCGTCCAGCAATTCGCGAATCGCACGAACGCGCCCGTCCATCATGTCGCTCGGCGCAACGATGTCCGCGCCCGCTTCCGCGTGGCTCAACGCCGTTTGTGCGAGTAATTTCAGCGTCGGGTCATTCAAAATTTTTCCGCCCGAGACAATTCCACAATGTCCGTGCTCCATGTATTCGCAGAGGCAAACGTCCGTGACGACCAGCAGCGACGGCAATTCCTTTTTCAACAGGCGAACGGTTTGCTGGACAATTCCATTTTTTGCCATCGCGCCGGAAGCTTTGGCATCTTTTTTGTCCGGAATGCCGAAAAGCAAAATCGCCGGAACGCCGAGCTTGTGCGCCGCTGTGGCTTCGCGAACGATTTCATCCGGTGACAATTGAAAAACACCCGGCATCGCACCGATTTCCTTGCGCAGTTTTTTTCCAGCACGAACGAACAGCGGCAAAACCAATTGCTCGACGCTCAAGCGCGTTTCGCAAACCAATTTCCGCAACACCGGCGACGCGCGCAACCGGCGCGGGCGATAATTGGGAAATGCGGCGTGTAAATTCACGAGGGTATTCTAGTTTGAAAGCGAGGAGTGCAAAGCGGAAAGTGACTGTGGAAATTTTAATTCGCTGCTATACGATACATACGACTAATGGAATGATTCGTTGACTGTGGATCGCTAAAAAGGACCGAACCGCCGGCGGAGATAGTCTTGGTTTGAACTGGAAACCAACTGGCCATGTTGTTTGTGCTGGCTTCCAAAATAAGAACCAAACCCGGGGTGCCGCTGACGTAAAACCCGAATGGCGAATTTACGCCCCCATTAGAGAAACCGATATGGGCCGTAGCGGGATTTATCGCCGCGTTCCACAAAACAGTCGGCGCATTTGGATTGGTATAGTATGAACCCCACCCCGTGGTGCCTGGAAAATAAAAGACAGTGATTGAATAATTATTACCTGCATTAAAATCAAAAAGGCCGCCGCCGTAGATGGGTGCGTTGCCCTTGATAAACACTTCAGATAAAAATGGGCAATTATTGAAGGCGCCTGCCTCGATATTAGTCACGCTGGCGGGAATAACGACATGGCTCATGGCGGAATTTTGGAACCATGTCGCTTTGATGTTCTTGATACCGCTGCCAATCGTAACGCTGCCCATTTGAGAATTGTTAAACGCATAGTCTCCGATGCTGGTAACGCTGTCGGGAATTGCTGCTACGTTGCAATTTTCGAACGCATACGATCCGATGCTGATAACACCGTTGGGAATTGTGATATAGGAAATAAATCCGCCAAAAGGAGAATTGTCAAACGCGTAGTCTGCAATGTTGGTGACACTGTTTGGGATCGTGAGGATGACCAGACATTGACTAAACGCATTGGTTCCGATGCTTTTGATGCCGTTGCCGATTGTTAAGGTGCCTAGGCTACAATTTCCAAACGCATATTGTCCAATGTTGGTGACGCCGTTGAGAGCCGTTATGTGCAATTGATCGCAATTATAAAACGCATAGTCGCCAATACTTTTGACGCTGTCGGGAATTGAAACTGTGACCGAGCGAAAGACACCATTATGAGAAAAGATGGCCTGACCAAAGGCGTTGCCTCCTATGCTGATGATGCTATTGCCCATTATGCAGTTGGTTAGCTGCTGACCATAAAATGCTGCAGCTCCAATGTTGGTAACGCTGTTGGGAATCGAAACGCTCGTCACATAGTTGGGGGGAGAAGCAGCAAACGCATCTTGCCCGATACTGGTCACCGGTAAGCCATTAATCGTGCTCGGAATGACAACCACCCCGCCGGGACCGGTATAATTTGTGATGGTGACGTGGCCGTTGCTGGTGGAGTAACCGAACTGCGCTTGCGCCGCCGGGGGAATCCCAAAAAGCACCGCTCCCAGTAAACAAATTTGAATCAGGTTCTCCTTGATTTTCATGATTTGAATTTTTGTCGAACTACCGATTTTACAATGTTAATTTTGCGTCCACTAAAAATTTTTGTCGAGAAAAAGTTGGCCGCAATTAGCGATACTTAAAATTGTTTCAAGAACCGCACGTCGTTTTCGTAGAAGAGGCGGATGTCGTTGATGCCGTAGCGGAGCATGGCGATGCGTTCGATGCCGAAGCCGAACGCCCAGCCGGTCCACACGGCGGCATCGTAACCGACATTTTCAAACACTTGCGGATGCACCATGCCGCAACCGGCAATCTCCAGCCAGTCCTTGCCCATCTTCTTGACGAGCGCGTTGGTGAAATCAATCTCGTAGCTCGGCTCGGTGTAGCTGAAATAATGCGGACGGAAACGAATCTTCACGTCGCTGCCCATAAGTTCGCGGAAAACAAATTCCACCGTGCCTTTGAGGTCGCCGACGGTGACGCCTTTGTCCACGTAAAGTCCTTCGATTTGGTGAAAGGTCGGATTGTGCGTGGCGTCGGCATTGTCGCGGCGATACACGCGGCCCGGCACGATGATGCGAATCGGCGGCGCTTGTTTTTCCATCACGCGAATCTGCACAGAGCTGGTGTGCGTGCGTAAAAGAAGTTTTGAGTTTTGAGTTTTGAGTTTTGAGTCGGCGGAATCAGTTGCCAAATAAAATGTGTCCTGCGAATCGCGCGCGGGATGGTCGGCGGGCGTGTTGAGCGCGTCGAAACAATGATACTCGTCCTCAATCTCCGGCCCATCGGCGACGGCAAAACCGATTTTGCGGAACGCGCGGACAATGTCGTCGGTGACTTGCGTGAGCGGATGCAATTTGCCGAGCGCGCGGCGGCGTCCGGGCAACGTGAAATCGGTCGGATGCTTCGGCAACGCTGCGGCCATTTCCAATTCTTCGCGACGAGCGGCAAGCGCGGCTTCAAGTTCAATTTTGGCGGCGTTGACTAATTTTCCAGCGGCGGGCTTTTCTTCTTTGGAAAGTTTGCCCATCTGTTTCATCAGCGCGGTGAACTTGCCGTTCGGCCCAATCCACGCGCCTTTGGTTTGTTCCAGCGCCGCGAGGTCGGGCGCAGCTTTTAATTCCGCAAGCGCGGTTTGTTTGAGCGGTTCAATTTCGTCGAGAAATCCAGCCATAAAATTTTGGAAATGATGAGACAGGATTAACAGGATTTACAGGATTATTTTTCCTGCCTTGGCTTCAATTGGGATTTTTTAACAAAATCTGCGCCCCGCATTTTGGACAATGGCTTGTTGCAAGAACGACTTCCCATTTTGGATTTGGCGGCGGATAAATCCGAGAGCCGTTCAAATCTGACCCAAACCAATCTCTGCATTTTGGACAACGAAGAAATCTATCATATTTTTTCCGATAAAATCGAAGCGCAAAATATGGAAACAAAATAAGGTAGGCAAAAGTTCCAATAAGACAAAAGAGCGGAAAGTGCTCAACGAAACCAATTCGTGAAATAACAAATTCAAAAACTGCCAAGCCACCTAACCAAAAACCATAAAACTTCAGCATCCCAATTCCCCGCCGACTCTTATTCCAGAATCCAAGAAATTCGTCGAGGGTGAGAGGCTTTTGTAAGGCGTCATTCATTCAATGGCTGCAAATAAGATTATCCGCTCAATCAATTTTGCCAAAAACAAAAAAACGGACGAATTTTTCAATTCGTCCGTCTTACAATTCAATTTGAAATTACGCTTTTGCCAGAGCCGCGCCGGGCTTGTTCTTGAGCGCGTTCTTGGCGACTTCAATCAATTGATTAAACGCTGCGGCGTCTTGCGCGGCGATGTCGGCCAGAACTTTTCGGTCGAGCGAGCATTTCGCGGCTTTGAGGCCTTCCATGAATCGGCTGTAAGTCAGACCGGCGGCGCGCGTCGCGGCGTTAATGCGGATTTGCCAGAGATAACGGAAATTGCGTTTCTTGGTGCGGCGGTCGCGATAGGCGTATTGACGGCCATGGTCAACGGCGTCGCTGGCGTAGCGATACAATTTGGAACGTTTGAGACGGAAGCCTTTGGCCGCCGTCAACATCCGTTTGCGACGTTTGCGGGAAGCGGGTGAATTTGTGACTCGCATAAAATTAAATTAGTGGCTGAACGGCAGGTTTTGCGTGATGCGATAAAGGTCGGTCGCGTGGACGACCTTGGCTTTGCCGAGACGGCGCAGGCGTTTGGCGTTTTTGGATTGAGCCAGATGGCGGCGACCGGCCGGATAGCGCATGGCTTTGCCGGTGGCAGTGATTTTGAACCGCTTGGCCACGGATTTTTTGGTTTTGATGCCTTTGGGACGTCGCATAAATTCTTAATTCAATTACAAAAGGGCGCGCACTTTACGCAACAACGCGTTTGGAAGCAAGCGCGAATTTTTTTGAATTTGATTGTCCGCGCTAAAAGCGATTCGTCATCAGCAAGGGCGGCGGAGACATCGGCGTGGACGCCGGCGCAGAATCCGGTTTGTTCAAATCAATCGGCGCGCCGATGTTCAATTGTTTGATGACGTCGTCGCTCAAATCCGGAGTGCCGTTATCGTAAAGCACAATGGGCGTGACGTTGACGGTTTCGGCGGTGGAATCAATGACGAGGTTGTAGCCGCCGGCTTTGGCCTTGGCATTTATGACATCGCGGATTTCCACCAGTAATTTATCGTGCACGCGCTTGATTTGGCTGGCGATATTTTCGCTGTTGGCGCGCTCATATTGTTCGATGGTGGCCTGTTGTTTTTGCAAGTCGGCGAGTTGCGCCATAGCGGCTTGTTTCTTTTTGTCGCGCTCCTCTTGCGAGAGCGATTGGTCGTTGGCGGCGGCGACGAGCGTGGTGTAATCGGCTTTGGCCTTGTTGAAGGACTGCTGCATGTCGCCTTCTTCCTTGAAGAATTGGTTTTTTTTGTCGTCCAAATCAGCTTGCGCGAATTTGGTCTTGTAAAAATTGGTGAATACGCGCGCCATATCCACGGTCGCAATTTTCAACGTCTGCGCCTGGACAGAAAAGGCCGCCAGCAAAATTGCCGGCAAAATAATTTTCAAGATATTTTTCATGGTTGGGAAATAAAACAAATTTTTTCGCGAACGCCAACTTAAAATGGACGCGTGTATCCGACGTCGAATTGAAATTTTCCGTTGGCGCTGTTGAATTTGTCGTGATGAACCGGCACGCCGTAATCGAGTCGCAACGGGCCGAGATGCGGAATGTCCAATCGCAAGCCAAGTCCCCAGTTGTCGTCAAAATTTCCGCCGAAGGTGTATGAACCGGCGCCGACGGAGCCGGCGTCAAAGAACGCGGCCAATCGCAGGCTCGGTCCCTGGTCTTTTTCAAAAATCGGCAGGCTGTATTCGATTGAGCCGAACCAATAACTGTCGCCGCCAATGGGTTCATTTGGAACGACAGGACTATTTGTGGCGCCCGGCACGTAAGCAGGGTCGCGTGGGCTGATGTCGCGATAATTATAACCGCGCAACGAATTGAGTCCGCCTAAATAATAACGGTCGTAAAATGGAACGTCGCCGCCTTCAATGCTGCGGGCGATGCCGGCGCGGCCGCCTGCTTCAATGACGTGGCCGTGGAACAAGCCGGGAAAATACCAGGCCGATGTCACTTCGACTTTGTAAAATTCCCGGTCATCTCCGAAATCCAGTTCGGGGTCAATTTCCGTTCGCTGGCCATGATTTGGCAATCGCACGCTGTTGCGGCTGTCGTAGACCAGCGAGCCGCCAATGCGATTGAACAAATGCCCACCCGCTTCATTTTGAATTGCCGTTGGGGTGATGACGTTTGTCGATTGATTCAGCGCAATATAAACATTCTCAAGAGTGTAATTGACGCTGGCGCGGATTTGGCTTTGGCCGGATTCATACAAATCGCGCGACAAGCCGAGGCGGGCGCCGGTGCGCGACTCGTTGTATAAACTGTTGGGGCTTTGGAAATTCAGTTGATGCCGGTAAAGGTCAACATCGAACGCCAATTTGCGGTTCAAAAACCATGGCTCGGTGAATTCGACTTCATAATCCTGCCGCTGCGTGCCTAATTGAACCGACAATCGTAATTTTTGTCCGCCGCCTGTGAAATAAGGCGGATGGAACAAATCAAAATTGCCCTGCGTGACTTCCGCAAATCCCACAAGTGAATCCATCGAACTGAATCCCGCGCCTAAAGTAAATTTTCCGGTGTCCTGTTCCTGCACGTCCACTTCCAGATTCTTGCGGCCGGGAATCGGCGGGTCGGTCGGCTCCGGGTCCATCGTCACTTTTTCAAAATAGCCCAGGCCTTCGAGGCGTTGCTTGCTGATGTTCACGCGCACCATGTCAAACACTTCGCCCGGCGAAATGGCCAGCTCGCGGCGAATAACTTTATCTTTTGTTTTAGTGTTGCCGCGAATGTCAATGCGTTCCACGTAATTTCTCTGCCCGCTGTCAATTTGGAAGTCCAAATCCATTGTGCCCGTGTCCACGTTTGGCGTGCGGTCGACGCGCAAATGCGGGCCCCGCTGAACGTCAATGTATCCTTTGCTGCCATAAAAATCTTCAATCGCCTGCAAGTCATTGTTCAAGCCGTCCGGCGTAAAAATCATTCCCACGTCCATCGGCAAACTATTTGTGCCGAGCTTGCCTTTCAAATGCTGGTAATCGTGGCTTTGCAGCAATCCGGCGTGAATTTCGGCGTCGCTGAAAAGTTTGTTGCCGTCGAATTTCACGGAGCCAACCGTGTATTGCTTGCCCTCGTAAATTTCAAAAACGATGACCATCGTCTTCGGCGTCGGATGTTCGATGCTTACATTTTTAAATTCAAAATCCAGATACCCGTGGTTGTGATAAAAATCTATGAGCGTTTCCTTGTCCTCCTCAAATTGGTCCTGTTTGAACACGCCGCTGCCCGTCGCCCATGAAAACATCCAGTGCCGCCGCGTTTTGATTTGCTTGCGCAATTCCCGTTGCGTGAACGCGCTTGCGCCGGCAAATTGCACGTCCGTGATTTTTATTTTTTGCGTTTCGGCGATTTGAAATGTCACCGACGCTTTGCCCGCCGTTTCGTCCATCGAATCGAAAACATATTTTACCTGCGTGTCCGAATAGCCGTATTTCTCGTAAAGTTTTTTGATTTCCTGCGTGTCGGAAAATAATTTTTGCTCGTCCAGGGCATCGCCGGCTTTCACGCTGATTTTCTTTTTGATTTTCGAAGTGCTCACGTTGGTGTTGCCTTCGATTTTGACATCCGTGATGCGCAACCGTGCCTGCACGATGTAGCTGACAATCACGCCGCCGTCGTCCTCCTGGTCCACCGAAACGCGGACGTTGTAAAACTGTCCCGTGCCGTAAAGCAAATGCACGTCATTCTCCGTGAGCGCCGGCGTGTAAATGTCGCCGGCCTTCAGGCGAATGTTGGAGCGGATGAATTGCGGGCTGACATTTGTCGGTCCCACATATTTGATGTCCAGGCGGTCAACTTTTGGACCGGAAGTTTGCGCCGAGGCCATTTGCGCGCAGCCGAGCAAAAGTCCAAGGATGAAAATTCGTAAAATAAATTTCATCCGTTGAGGTTTTGGAAAAATGAGATTTTCGGACAAACAGATTTACAAATCCGTTTATCCATTCGGAATATCTTCGTCGCTGACTTTGGCTGCGCTTTCAAATCTCGTAAATGATTTCAGGAACGTTAAATTCACATCGCCCGTCGGGCCGTTGCGCTGTTTCGCAATCAACAAATTCACCGGCAAACCGTCCGCTTCTTC
>JAJPKI010000170.1 GCA_021323835.1 Verrucomicrobiota bacterium
AATCCGCCGATGATTGCCGGCAGATAAAGTTTTTCCCAAAACGTCAATGGTTTGCGATTTACAACGAGCGCCATATCAACTCCTCGCACACAGCACGATGGCCGTGATTAAAATGTTCACCAGCGCGAGCGGCACGAACCGCCGCCAGCCCAAGTCCATCAATTGGTCGTAACGAAAACGCGGCCACATCCAGCGCACCCAGATGAACAGCACCATCAGCGCGCAAACTTTCGCGAGGAAAATTAAAATCTGCAAAACGCCGATGCCGAGCGATTGCGCGGGCTGGTCGAGTCCCCAAAACGGCAGCGTCCAGCCGCCAAAAAACAGCGTCACCATCATGCCCGACGTCGCGACCATGTTGGAATATTCCGCGAGAAAAAACAGCGCGAACTTCATCGAGCCATATTCCGTGTGATAGCCGCCGACGAGTTCGGTTTCCGCTTCCGGCAAATCGAACGGCGTGCGGTTCGTTTCCGCAAAACTCGCGATAAGAAAAATGACGAACGACAGCGGCGCATACATGACGAGCCAGCCGTGCGACGTTTGCCAGCCGATGATTTGGCTCAAATTTAAATTGCCAGCGATGAGGAAAACCGGAATCACGCTCATGCCCATCGCGATTTCGTAGGAAATCATTTGCGCGCTTGAACGGATGCCGCCGAGGAACGGATATTTTGAATTTGCCGCGTAACCTGCGAGCACGATGCCGTAAACGCCGAGCGAAACGATTCCGAACGTGTAAAGAATTCCCACGTTCAAATCCGCGATGACCATTTTCTGATTTCCCATTTGCGAGCCGAATGGAATCACCGCGATGACGAGCAGCGACGGAATGACCGCCAGCGCCGGCGCGAGCCAGAAATACGCCGTTCGCACGCCTGCCGGAGTAAAATCTTCCTTGAGCATGAATTTCAAACCGTCCGCGAGCGGCTGGAAAATTCCCATGCGCGTCAAAATCGGTCCGAGAATCGGAACATATTTCATGAACGGCGGCGCGACGCGATTCGGTCCGACGCGGTCTTGAATCCACGCCGAAACTTTGCGCTCCACCAAAACCGCATACGCCGCGATGGCATGCAGCACGCCAATCGCGATTGCGATTTTGACCACGCTAAAAATGATAAAGTTCCAGTCCATTTAAATTTCCACCGTCGCTCCAGTGTCGCCGAGGCCGGCCCACGTCAAACCGTTGAATGCGGCCACATCCTTCGCCATTTCGTTGAACAAACCTTCAATCGTCAAAAAGCCGTTTTGGCCGGTGACGTTGTAAACGACGTCGTGCAAAAATTCCCATTCGGCGCGCGCGTCGCCCGGCGCTTCGACCGCTTTCATAAATTTTTGGACGCGACCTTTGATATTCGTGAATGTGCCGCGCTTTTCCGCGTGCGCACAGCCCGGCAATAAATAATGCGCAGCGGCTGTCGTAGCATTCGGTAAAATATCGCTGACGACGAGCGTTTCCAATTTTCCAAGCACTTCCGCGCTGATGCCGAATTTTGTGACATCTTCGCCGAAAACGATGAGCGTTTTGATTTTTCCAGCCTCAATGCTTTTCGAAATCGGCACCAATTTAATTCCCGCGCTTTGCTGGCAGATGCCGATGAGCCGCGCGCCGGTTTTGTTCGGGTTGCGGTCGGCGTTGAGCAACAATTTGTCGCCTTCAGCAAATCGTCCGATGGAATCCGTAATCGCGCCGGTTTTGTCTGCTAATTTTTTCAGCAGCCACAATTCTTCATTCGTCTGCCGCGCCGATGCGATGATTGCAACCGAACCCTGCGGCGCAGTTTTCAATTTCTCCGCGATTTCGCTCAACGCCTGCGTCCACGTCGCTTTTTGTCCGCGAACGATGACGTCTTTCAACCGGTCTTCGCGGCCAATCCATTTGTAATTCAACCGGCCGTAATCGCACATCCATGTCGAATTGACAGCATCGTTTTGCCGTGGCTCGTAGCGATAAATTTTTTCTTCGCGCGAGCCAATGATAATATTGCAGCCTGTCGCGCAGCTCGTGCAAACGCTCTTGGTTTCCTTTAAAAACCAAACGCGCATCTTGAAACGAAAATCTTTCGACGTGAGCGCGCCGACCGGACAAATGTCCACCGTGTTGAGCGTGTAATTGTTATCGAAAACTTTTCCCGGATATGCCGTGAGCGTGTTGTAACTGCCGCGATTCACGATGCCCAGCGCGTCGTCGCCGACAACATCCTTCGTGAACCGAATGCAGCGCGTGCACAAAATGCAGCGCTCGTCGTCGAGCACGATGCGCGGACCGAGGTCAACGGTTTTGGGCTTGTGGACTTTCGGTTCAACGAAGCGGCTCTGGCTCTGGCCGTAATCCACGGAATATTCCTGCAACTTGCATTCACCGGCCTGGTCGCAAATCGGGCAATCCAGCGGATGATTGATGAGCAGAAATTCCAAAACGCCTTCGCGCATTTGTTTTACGTTCGGCGTGTTCGTGTAAATTTCCATTCCCGGCGAAATCGGCGTCGCGCAGGCAATCGCCGGACGCGGTGATTTCGCGATTTTTGCCGAGCCATCGGGATTTAAAATCGGTTTTCGGTCAGGGCCGAGCGCAGGCGTTCCAAATTCCACCAGGCACATGCGGCAATTGCCCGCGACCGGCAATTTCGGATGATAGCAATAATGCGGCACGTCCACGGCGATTTGCGCGCAGGCCTGAATCATCGTGGTCGGAATCGGCTTGCCGGA